>JARFRD010000087.1 GCA_029287435.1 Gammaproteobacteria bacterium | reverse complement strand
AGTTACGTGTTTATCGCCATATCAAGTTGTGGATAACGATTACCCCCGTATTTTTATCCTGCTCGAAAGTTGAACTGGTGCAGCGAATGCTTGAAGTCACATTGCCCTATATGAAGCGGCAAGAATATTGTCATGAAGTACATTGCACTTTAGTACAAGGCCATATGAATACATGAAGACCGGACAGGTGAAGGAATTTACCTGAACAGGATGCGCACAAGGGCAATACAAGTCATACCAAGGACATCACATGTCAGCCAAGAGAGAACACCCTGGTGCAGCACTTTCCCGTCATTCAATGCGTTACCACGAATGACCGGTTCGTGCGCGTAACCGGTCATCCGACTAATTTACTCATGTATTTGCCCCTGAAGGGCTGGAAAGGGCCCCAAACTCTCCGTCCCCCTGGCTCCGGTTAAGGACGGCAATGCCGCATAACCGGTCGTTCATGGATTGCCAAACCGGATCATCTGACGGTCAATTAATACTGTTCATATAAATGAAGACGGGGGCCTTAAGCCACCGTCTTCATGCTAATTAAATTGTCTTCCTGCACTCACTTCTTATGGTCTTCCCTTCCCACGCTTAGCCAGACCCGCTGCTGCTGCATCAGGAATCCTTGTGCTTGTTGCGTCAGGCATTGCTGGGATAGATGCTGACATACCACCACCTGTACTGACCGGCGGAATCGATATCGGGACTCTACCAGCAGATGCTGCATCAGGTAGTGAGGGTGGCAGACCAGGCATACCAGTAGAAACCGAGGATGGTGTGCCGGTGCTTACAGATGAAGGTATGCCTGCAGTCGCATTACCGCCCGAGCCCGGATTGCCGCTACCCGCCAGAGGAAGGCTTGCCGGTATACGACTCCTGGCTTTCGTTTCGGCATGCTCACTCCATCGATCAGCGCCTGGTACCGATGCTGGACGCCTGTCCGAACAGGAACTACTGGTTGCTGCAGAGCTAACTGCGCTGCTTCATCCAGGTCCGAGTCCCCCCCGGTACTTGCCCGTGCAACCAATGGCGTAGCTGTTGCGGTAACCAGATGCGCGGCATTTTGTACCCGGATGGCTGCTCGGGATACGGCCATGGGTAGCACCACTCCCGATACCGCCCGTCATTGTACGGGCTGTGTTTGGGTTATTGCCTGCATTAGCCGAGCCTGCGAGCACGATGCGGACGGTTGCGGCGATGGTCGTTTTAAGTGACTCTTGCTTCATGTTGATCTTCGCATCTTGTTAATATATGGAGAATTATTTGTATAAAACACACGCTGCAGATTTCTAACATGATTTGCCATGCAACAGGTTAATTTTCTGACTAGGCGGGCAGTAAATTCCCATTCAGACTGACGACCATTTTCTGGAAAGAATTGGTGTGAGCTTGTCTGGATTTATTGGCATCTCCTGTGATTTGGATGGGAATCGCAGAAGTTACTACCTCCACCACCACCACCGGTGTTTCCGCCATCATCTCCACCACAGGTCAATGAGCCGGAAATTGAAGGTATATCTGCATATGTCGTATCACTCAGGTTGGCCCTAATATTGTCTTGTGAGTAGAGGTCGTAACAGTTTCCTTGCACCAGCGCCACATGCACCATGTCACACAGGCCGGGCCAACCTTGAGTATCGAATTTGTCATTCTTGTCGATGTGGACGTATTGATACCATGCTGAACCTTGGATGGCGCAGGAACCCGCCCGCTCGCACGTGGGGCCTGTTGAAGTGCGACAGTCATTAAAGTCTTGTGACCCGCCTGCCCATGAGTAGTTGAACGTAAATAGAGCGCTTAACAGAAAACTACCTGTGATGTATTTGTTCATTGAAAGACCCCTGGAATACCGTGCAAATAACAGAACTTCATTTATTCAGTGTGGTTCTATTTTGATAATGGCCAGCCATTCACTCCGAATCCAGGCAAAAATGCAAGATTCATACCACATATCATTTCACGTGAATCGCAAATTAAGATGCTGCCAACAAACGATCCTACTGACATGCATGCCATTTGCGTCGTGACGAGTGTGACAATTTGGCTGATATGCGAATGAATTACCATTGTCCACAAGGATTAGTAATGTCCGGCTTCAGCACTTTCCGGCCATACAATAACTTACAGCGAACGACTGGTTCGTGATCGAAACAGACCTTTGGTAATTACTCATTAACATGCTCAAATAAAAGCGAAGCCACCCGGCAGGTACGAATACCCGGCAGGGCGGCAGCGCCAGGCTGCACAGTCAGACAATGCCGGATATACGGGGAAAAAAAGGCTGATTACAGCCACGAAACCTGAACGGCCGCACTACATATGCACTACAGAAGAAAAACCCAAAAGGTGCTGATTCTGTAAGTGTGAGCTTCCCTACACATAGGTTTTTTTGGTGGCTACGGGTGGACTTGAACCTGCGATACAGAAATCTGGCATGTCTTGGCTTGAGCCACCCGCGTTTGATTCGAGTAACTGTCCTCCGACAGGTATAATTCGACAGGAATTAACACGCCAAATGTACCAGGTGCGGAATATTCTCAGGAGCAGTTCGTGTTACTAGAAGCCATTGGCGGCGCACTTCCTATGGCCGTTGGTATTGCTCTTAGCCCGCTTCCGATAGCTTCGGTGATCATCTTACTAATGACGCCGAAGGCAAGAACCAATGCCCCGGCATTTTTACTGGGTTGGATTGCCGGCATTCTTGCCGTGGGATTTTTTGTCTCTATTCTGCCGGGCATCGAAACGACACGTGGCGATCCCACATACACGTCCGGCTTGTTCCGGATCATTCTCGGTATATTTCTTTTCGCGCTGACCTGGAAACAGTGGCAGCAACGGCCCAGACCGAATGAGCCGGTTACAGTTCCAAAACTGCTAGCCAATCTGGACACAATCGGGACAGCTCATTCCTCGGCAATGGGATTTTTGTTTACCGCCATAAATCCGAAAAACCTGGTGCTGTCCGCAGCCGGTGCCGCAACGATTGATTCTTCCATGCTGGCGCCAAATTTGCAGATTATCGCCTTACTGGTTTTCACGACCATAGCCAGCCTGAGTGTGGCCCTGCCATTAGCCGCATATTTCCTCGCAAGACAAAGCGTCGAGGGCATGTTTGCCAGATGGAAGGATTGG
This sequence comes from Gammaproteobacteria bacterium, assembly GCA_029287435.1. Classification (GTDB taxonomy): domain Bacteria; phylum Pseudomonadota; class Gammaproteobacteria; order SZUA-229; family SZUA-229; genus JABDQW01. The sequence continues at coordinate 907 of JARFRD010000087.1, read as the reverse complement.
CTAATCGAAAACAATGTGACTGTGCTCATCGTCCTGTTGCTGGTATTCGGGACGCTGCTGATCGGGCGTGGCATGAAGATTATTGCAACATGACTGCATAGGAATTTTTACCAAGGCTTTCCTACCATCCACAGCGCTTGCGCCGCATTTCCAGCAAACCGGCTCAGGGCCGGTTTCATAAACAGCTGTTGTGTATGGAGGTTATGGGTGGACTTGAACCACCGACACAAGGAATCAACGAGATCTGACACCCTTTAGCTGGATTTCAAACATACATTGGCTGCTTGTCGAACAGCCGCAACCAGCCGCGGGCAATACGGTATATCAGCCAGAGAGTCAGGGCGATCAGCAGAATCAGCCCAACCGGAGCGCCGACCAGGGTCACGACCAGCAGCAAGGAAATAACCAGCCACAGCAATGCAAACCAGAAGGTGCGGATTTGCCAGCGATAGTGTGATGCTGCCCAGCTGCCGCGCGCACTACCGCGTTTAATGTAGTTGATAATAACCGCGATAATCGATGGCACACTCCCCACGAAGCCGCCGATCACGGTTGCGGACCCTGTAACACCAAGCACAATGGCAACCGCATGCAAGCCATATACAATATGCGCAGCAACCAGGGCCGAGTGTGCGGGTTCCAGGCTTTTTGTTGCTTCATCGGATGACAAGAAAGAACTCCCCGGTTCTCATGACAGAGCCGCTGGCTCGTGTAGCTCACAGCCGCCGCGGCAAGACGCATTATGCTCGCGATATGCAGCATAACCTGGTGGATTACTCTTTGGTTACTTCAGCCAATCTCAACCAATCCTGTTTATTCCTTTTCAAAAAATCATCTCTCGGTGATATTTCACTTCCTCCACGCCTGCACCCCATCCATCACACTTACCCCGCACTTCCAGTAAAAA
>JARFRD010000108.1 GCA_029287435.1 Gammaproteobacteria bacterium | reverse complement strand
CATGTGACATTACACCACCCTGGCTATCTGGCTTGTGTATCGCCAGCAGATGTTTGATACCGTAGTCCTCGGCACATTCCAGTACTTCATGATTATCATCAACCAGCAGCGTTCTTTCCGGGTCATAGGACTCGACCTGCTGTAATTTATCCCAGAAACCGGCTTCTTCCTTGGCCATGCCAATGTCGTGTGAAATGACGATACGATCGAAATAATCGACGAGCTCGGTTTTTTCCATCTTTATCGACAGGCTTGCTGTGTGCGCATTGGTCACAAGTACCACGCGTTTGCCATTAGCCCTGGCGGCTTGCAAAAAATCATGCACAAAGGGATGTACAGCGATCTTGTGCGCAACCTCGTATTTCAACTCAGCGATATCCAGTCCAAGCTCCCTGGTCCAGAAATCGATACAGTACCAGTCGAGACTACCTTTGACTGCGAGGTAACGCTGCATGAGTATGTCTTTAGCTTCATCCAGTGGAATATCATGCTTGTTGGCATAACACATGGGCACATGTTCCAGCCAGAAATGGTTATCAAAATGCAGGTCCAGCAGGGTCCCGTCCATATCCAGCAGGATGGTGTCGACTTGTTTGAGGTCAGGTAAAGGCATTTATAGTAAAATAGGGCTATATTCTCAATTCACAAGTCTACCAAACAAGATATTCAACATGACAGATTCCCTGGATCTCAAGCAACTCACAGATAGTTGCATCACCATTGCACGCGAAGCCGGAAAAAAAATCCTCGAGATATATAACAGCGATTTCGCTGTTGAACATAAGGAAGACAAGTCACCCTTGACTGATGCTGACATGGCTTCACACCACACCATCATCGATGGACTCACGGCATTAACACCAGATATCCCGATTTTGTCCGAAGAATCTGCAAAACTTCCCTTTGAAGAACGCCAGCAATGGGATACCTACTGGCTGGTAGACCCGCTTGATGGCACCCGTGAATTCGTCAAGCGTAACGGCGAATTCACCGTCAACATCGCACTGGTCCAGAGCCATAAAAGCATTATCGGGGTGATCCATGTGCCGGTACTGGATATCGACTATTTCGCCTATGCCGGTGGTGGTTCATTCAAGTCCGAACAGGGCGGCACAGCACAACAGATTTCAGTAAAAAAACTGGATGCAGGCAGGCTCGTTGTCGCCGGTAGCCGCTCACACGGTTCCGAGGATATGCAGAAGTATATGGCCAACATCAATGCCAGCTATGACGACGTAGAAATGCTGAGCATGGGCAGTTCGCTGAAACTGTGCCTGGTCGCCGAAGGTAAAGCGGACCTGTACCCACGCCTGGGACTGACTTCCGAGTGGGACACAGCAGCAGCACACTGCATCGTTGAACAGGCCGGGGGCTTTCTGACGAAAACCGATATGTCAGCCCTCGACTACAACACCAAGGACAGCCTGTTAAATCCGTTCTTCTTTGTGTTTGGAGATGACAGTAAAGACTGGTCCAGCTACCTGGCCTGAACGACTGCGGCTGAACACCGTAAATTAGAGAGCCCCGCTAGACTACCGAGGCCCTGCGCTCACCGCCCATGCGGCGGTCAGACTGAATCGCCTCGCCGGCATCATCCAATGCTGGCCAGAAATCGACTTCTCGCTGACGCCGGTCAACACCGGAGCGCAACACGTAGCCTTCGCGCACATTCCTGGCCCTGGGCGCATTTCCAGCTTCGACAGTTCTGTTATCCATATAGCCCGGTTGCCTGAAAGCACGACGCATGAGCAACACCGCTGCGCCGGCAACAATTAACAGCATCGAGGAAACCATGACCACCGTGGAATCAATCGCGACGGCAAAGACAACGCCCGTCACAATGTAAATAAAAGGCAACAACTCATATAACTTGCGAGGCAGCATTTTCAGTCCTCCGAGTTTATTGTTGTTTATTATGTGTTTTTGCCATAAACGCTATTTAACACAATGACTTAGTGAATAGCAATTCTCAGCTTAACTGGTAGCATACCGGGCTATAACACCCCTGGATATAGCCTGTATAATCAGGCTGTCTTCAATATAAGGATTTGAAATGAGTATTCTGGTCGTTGGCGGTGCCGGTTACATCGGCTCACACATGGTCAAGCAGCTTGCCACTTCAGGCGCTGATGTCATCACACTCGACAACCTGAGTCACGGCTACCGTGATGCAGTCAGGTATGGCGAATTTATCGAGGGTGACCTTGGTGATGCCGCCCTGCTCGACCAGGTATTCAGTGAACATTCTATTGATGCCGTGATGCACTTTGCTGCCTTTATCGAAGTGGGCGAATCGGTGGTCAAACCCGCCAAGTACTATCGCAATAATTTCTGCAATACCCAGGTGCTGCTCGATGCCATGTTAAAACATGACATCGGTTATTTTATCTTCTCTTCAACGGCCGCTATTTTTGGCGAACCTGAATACACTCCCATCGACGAAAAGCACCGTAAGCACCCGATTAATCCCTATGGTCATTCCAAGCTCATGGTCGAGCAGTTACTCAGCGACTATGACAACGCCTATGGACTCAGATCAGCCTGTCTACGTTACTTTAATGCGGCCGGCGCCGACCCGGACGGCGAGTTGGGTGAGCGCCATGTACCCGAAACACACCTGATCCCGTTAATACTGCAGGCCGCCTCAGGCCGCCGCTATGATATCAAGGTATTCGGTAACGACTACGCGACTGACGATGGTACCTGTGTACGCGACTATGTCCATATCAACGACCTCTGCGAGGCTCACTCTCTGGCGTTGAAATACATCCAGGACAATGACACCAGTGTTCAGTACAACCTGGGCAACGGCAAAGGTTTTTCTGTTCAGCAGGTCATCGATTCCGTACGCGAGGTATCCGGCAAGGGTTTCAAAGTTACACATGATGCCAGACGCCCCGGGGACCCTGCCATACTGGTTGCCGATTCCAGCCTGGCCATGTCTGAGCTCGGCTGGCAGCCGAAACATACTGAACTTGAGTCTATTATCGAGACAGCCTGGAACTGGGAAATCAACTTTTTAGCGAAGCAGTAAGCAGAATTAATACATGCCATTGATAAGAATCTTCACAGCTTCCATTCTGCTGACATTAGCAACACATGTCGTAGCAAATGAGGACAGGTACAATAAAAACGATCCCTGGGGTATCGCCATGGGCTTTCGCAGCGCCAAGATACCTTATCCCTCTGAAGCTGATACTGTCACGGATGTCATGCCGCTGCTCTACTTCGATAACAAGTATGTGTTTCTGCGCGGCCTCACCGGCGGTATCAAGCTCTACACCAAAGACAAGATACAACTCAACCTGATCGGGCGTTATCGTTTCTTTGATATACCGGCCGAATACCAGAACGAAATTCGAGGCAATGGTACCGACTTCGGTCTTCAGGGGCGTTACCATCTGAATGAAGATACAGAAACCGGCCTTGAGATCATGTCGGATGACGAAGGCCGCATGTACTCCAACCTGTATGGTCGTTATTACTGGGAATCCGGCTCCTGGGAAATCAGGCCTTACGGCACCTTGCGCTATAAAGGCAGCGACTTCAACAATCGTTATTACGGGCTTGATGGCTTTGATGACCCCAGGAATCCGGGCGCTTCTTTCAACAACAAGATTGGCAGCGGCTGGGATTTAACGATTGGCTCCGAAATTCGCTATCACGTTATCAGCAACCTTTACCTGTTGGGTCGTGCACAATTCACCACCTTGCTCGACAGCAGCACCCGCAACTCGCTGTCTATTGACGAGGAAACCTTCGGTGAAGTTTTCCTTGGTGTTGCTTTCTTTGATGACAAAACCAAGGAAAAGCCGGTAGATTTGTCCAACAAGCCCTACTGGCGCTTAGCCTATGGCAAGGCCACACCTTCAAACATGGGTGATATTCTTTTGCGCTGGGATGTGGAAGATGATCCACAGGGCAATACCATGACATCCATTTTCTATGGCCATCCAGTAGCTGACAGCCTGTTTGGGGTACAGGCATTCGACGTATACATCACACCGGGTTTTGTTTATCACCATGACGCCGATCCCTATACCGACCCCGACAGCGGTATCACCTATGACCAGCAGCCAACGCAGGAATATGTGCTCGCTTTTAAACTGTTCTGGAACATCAAGTGGCCAATTAACTGGCGCCTTGGTGCTGCTGAAGGTCTATCATATGCAAAAGAGATCACCAACCTTGAGCAACGCGAAATGGATAACAAGGGCTACCGCCCGAGCAACCTGCTGAACTTCATCGACATCAGTATCGACTTCAGCATCGGTGATCTATTTAAATACAAACCGATGAACGATTTATGGTTTGGTTACAGCCTGCATCACCGCTCGGCTATCTTCGAAACATCTTCAGCCTTTGGCCGCATCAAGGGTGGCAGCAATTACAACTCGCTTTATCTGCAGTACCACTTCTAATACATATGAAAAAACGCATTCACTTTCTGGCTACTATTGTTTTACTGGTCTTAACCGCAACCAGTAGTTATGCCGAAAGTGAAGCTGACAAAATTGATTTATACAAAGACAACCGGTTCGCTCTGGGTATTGGCGCTGCCATCGTTAAGTTCGATACCAAAATAAAGTTTACCGACAAGACAACTGGCAGCAGCATATTCCTGGATCCCGAAGGCAACCTCGACCTTCCCGAGACATCCTCGGTTACTACTTTCTATGGTGCCTGGAATATCAATCTCAAACACAGCCTGGGCTTCTCCTTTTTTAATGTGAACAGGGAATCTGAAATATTTAATTTTGATGAGACACTGGAAGATGTCAGAATCGTCGGCGAAGCCAAAATATCTGATACGACAAATTTCTACCGAGTCGCCTACGGATATACCCTGTTCAATGATACGCGCAGCAAAATCAAGTTCCATGCAGGTATATATGGCCTTGATCTCAAGTATGTATTTGAAGCCGAGGGGCAAATCACCGAAGATGGCGTCACCCGATCAGATTCCATTTACGAAGAAGCCAAGGTATTTGCCCCGTTACCACTGATTGGTCTGGACCTGTCTTATATGTTCACCCCCAAGTGGGGAATCACTACCAAAGTTGGATTTGTGGCTGGCTCATACGAGGATGTTAGCGCTACAGTACTACAGACGAACATACATGCGCACTACAGGTTCACTAACAATATCGGCCTTCTGTTTGGTCTCGCCTATTTCGACGCTGACGTTGTGATTGAGGACGAACTTGAGAAGACAAACGTTGTTTACGGATATGACGGTGGTTACATTGGCATGCACTTCATGTTCTAGCTGACAAGCACAGACCGTAACGGGCAATCAAAATAACATATGAACAGGTGAATTAATGAACCAGAACATGATCAACAGGCTAACGCTCATATTGATGGTCATCGGTATATCAGCATTGTTTTTCACAATGATCCACCAGTTCCTTATGGCCATATTCCTTGCCGGCCTGTTCAGCGCGATGGCGCACCCGGTCTTTCGTCGCCTGGATATTCTATATAACGGACACAAACACCTGGCTTCCGCAACAACCCTGATCCTGATGGTTGTTGTCGTCATGATACCGCTTATGTTTCTTGTGGCAATCGTAGTCGCACAGGCCATCGACGTTGGCCAGTCGGTTGCACCCTGGGTCAAAACAACACTTGAACAACCCGACCAGCTGTCCGCCTATCTCCAGCACTTGCCATTTTTTGAAGAACTCAAACCTTACCGCGAAATCCTGCTGAAAAAGGCAGGTGAGCTCGTTGGCTCTGTGAGTAAATGGGTGGTTGGCGGTCTTTCCTCTGTAACATTTGGTACCGTCAATTTCGTATTCATGTCATTTGTCTTTCTGTACACCATGTACTTCTTCCAGATGGATGGCGACAAGCTCATGCGCAAGATTCTTTATTACCTGCCTTTGAATAGCGCAGACGAAAACAGAATGCTGGACAAGTTCACCTCTGTTACCCGAGCGACAATTAAAGGCACCATGCTTATCGGTATCCTGCAAGGTGGCCTGGCCGGTATCGCCTTCGCTGTGGTCGGCATAGATAATGCCGTATTCTGGGGCACCGTGATGGGCGTGTTATCGATCATTCCAAGCGTGGGCTCTGCCCTGGTGTGGATACCCGCATCCATTTTCCTGATCATACAGGGTAGCGTTGGTGCTGGTGTCGGTCTGCTGGCTTTCTGCGGCGTGGTTGTCGGCAGCCTCGACAATGTACTGCGCCCCATACTCGTGGGCAAAGACACCAAAATGCACGAACTGATGATATTTTTTGGCACCCTCGGCGGTATCATGATGTTCGGCATAACGGGTATCTTCATTGGCCCACTCATCGCTTCATTGTTTATCACCATCTGGGAACTTTACGGCATTGCTTTCAGCGATTATTTACCCGAGGTTTACTACAAGCGGTCTGCCGCCAAGCGCAGCCATTCAGATTCGAGCGATGAAGCAGAACAATAAACACCGGTTCACCCTGGAAAATCTATATGACAGCTGACCAGGTCGTTATCTCGCTGGTGCTTGTTGCCACCATGGGCATGTTCCTCTGGGGACGCTGGCGTCATGACCTGGTGGCACTGGGCGCTCTACTGGTTTGCGTATTTACTGGCCTCGTTCCTGGTGCTGAGGCTTTCGCCGGCTTTGGCCACCCGGCCGTGATCACCGTCGCATGTGTGCTGGTACTGGGTTATGGTCTGCTGCTCTCAGGCGCAGTCGATGTACTCACACAAAAATTGCTGCCTAAATCTGCTGGCCCTACTGTCAGCATTATGACGCTTATAGGTCTGGCCGCATTACTGTCCGCCTTCATGAATAACGTCGGCGCATTGGCATTATTAATGCCTATAGCCATTCAAATGGCGACAAAGCTCGACCTGCCTCCCGGCAAGGTACTGATGCCCCTGGCCTTTGGTTCGATTCTTGGCGGTATGACCACGCTGATTGGTACACCACCCAACCTGATTGTTGCCGAATTCCGCGCTACAACAGCTTCACAAAGCTTCGGCATGTTCGACTTCGCACCGGTTGGCCTGTCTGTCGCCCTGATCGGTATCGCCTTTATTGGCATCATCGGCTGGCGGATTGTTCCCACACGCAAACAGTTAGATACTGAAGGCTTTGACAGTGGTACATACCTGAGCGAGGTTCGAATCGTTAAAGGCAGCAAGGCTATCGACAAAAGCCTGCGCGAAGTTGAAGTCATGCTCGATGAAGCCGATGCCCAGATCATCAGCTTGATACGCAATGGTGTACGTATTCCTGCGCCAAATACACGCAGAATACTAAAACAGGACGACATCCTCATCATCGAAGTTGAACCAGAATCACTCGCAGCTGCGCTGACCAGTCTGGGGCTCAAGCTCGAAGAAGATATTCCTGCTGATGCAGATGAAGAAGATACGGGCGAACCACCAGCAATCAATCAGAAAAAAGAATCAATAAAAAAGGCTGACTCGGTAGAGAAAGTTGATACCGATAAAGACAAACCAAAAACTGAAGAGGTTTCTATCCAGGAACTGGTCGTAATGCCAGATGCGATACTGGTGGGGCGTTCGGCCAGGAGTATCGATTTACGTACGCGCTATGGCATCAACCTGCTGGCCATATCACGCCAGGGACGCCGTACCATTCAACGTTTACGCTCAACCCATATTCAGGCAGGTGATGTGTTACTGATGCAAGGTCCGCCCGAGGCATTATCCAGCTTTGCTTCATGGTACGGCTGTTTGCCACTTGCCCCTCGCGATATCCGCGTACCGAAAAAGGGTAAAGCAATCACCGCTGCTCTCATCATGCTTGCAGCCGTAGCCATGACAGCCGCAGGTGTGTTCCCCGTCGCAATCTCGTTTGCAGCTGCAATGTTTGCTTATATTGTTCTCAAGATTATTCCCGTTCGCTCTATGTATTCAGCCATTGACTGGCCTGTCGTGGTACTCCTCGCCGCCATGTTACCCGTAGCAGGTGCCGTCGCATCTACGGGAACTGCGGACCTTGTTGCGCGATGGCTGCTAGACCAACTGGCACAGGGACACGCCGTTGTCGGTCTTATTATTTTACTCGTCGTTACCATGTTTTTATCTGACATGGTTAACAATGCCGCAACAGCTGCCGTCATGTGCCCAATAGCAATCAGTTCTGCCAACCACCTGGGGGTTAATGCCGACGCCTTTCTGATGGCGGTCGCGATCGGCGCATCATGCGCATTCCTGACGCCAATCGGTCATCAGAACAACACGCTTATTCTCGGCCCAGGTGGTTTTAGATTCGGTGATTTCTGGCGACTCGGCATAATACTGGAGGTCATTGTTGTCGCTGTCAGCGTGCCCGTGCTGCTATGGGTCTGGCCGCTTTGATCTCTAGCATGTAATGAAAGTCCCTAAACAGTAAAATAACCAAAATCCCGAATCTCGCTAGATAATGCCAGTCAAGCCGTTACAACTACTTCATTACCCATTACGATCATTAGCGATTCTGGTAGCCCTGGTCACCGGTATTGGACTGGTCCTGGAATACGCGAACCTGTCTTTGACGCTCGAAGAAGCGCATGGCCCGCTAATACAGAAAATAGAGTCGACCACCGATCGCACAATACGCATTGATGGCAATGTACGCCTTGCTATTTCCTTCACACCCGAACTCCTGATCGAACGTATACATATCAGCAATAAATCCAGTTTTGATAATAATGACTTCATCACCATATCGAAGATAGAGGTACAGGTATCATTACTCCCGTTATTAACCGGCCACCTGCATCTGGGTAATATTTCAGCTGATCACACAACCATCAACCTGAAACAAAATAAAGATGGCAGCAACAACTGGTCTTTTGATACTCCAACAAGAGCACGTTCACAACAAGCGGAGTCTGAACCACCATCGAAGGACAGTTTCATCAGCCAATTATCTCTTGATTTTTTTCAGCTCACTAACATAAACATCAACTACATTGATGAAACACGTGGACAGGTAATAAATAAAAAGCTTGATCGGCTGTTAGTCGATATCACAGATAAATCGCATCCAATTGCCGAAGTAAGTGGCAGTGCACAGGACTATTCCTATCTATTAACGTTTGAATCTGATCCACTTAAACTGCTAAAGCAAGGTAAACCATGGCATCTGAGAGGTACTGGCCAGATTGCCAACAGCAATATAACGCTCAAACTTAATGCAAAATCAGTCAAAAATGAAATTAATGCCCATCTCGAACTAGAGGCGAAAAATATCGATCTTGGCCAATTTCTCGAAACATTCGGAATCATAGAGGGGCGTAGCTCTACCGCTCAATCCCTGTACATCAACGCCAGGGTACGCGGCGATGACTTTGCCGATCTCTACGAGCATGCGACCATCGAGCTACAGCTAAACAATGGTTACTGGCTATTAAGTAAACCCGGTAAAGATGTCACAAAACGACTTTCTTTCAGTAAAGTCTCATCCACAATTTCATGGTACAAACCGGTTGATCTGAACATTCAAGGCTCGCTTGATGAGGAAGTTGTTGCCATCGCTTTTTCAACGAATACGCTGTCAACATTTTTTAACCAGCCTGACAAGTTGTTGATCAATCTTGAATCGAACATCGCCGATACAGAAATCAACATCAACGGTGCACTTGATTTACCTGTAGACACGAATCGGCTACAGCTGGATATTTCGATAAAGGGCAAGGATCTGGAGCGGCTCAATACACCTCTCGACGCGCACCTGCCACCTTTTAATAACTACGACCTGAAAGGCAAGCTGCAAATGAATGAGCGCGGCTTTATTCTGCGCGACATTGATGCAACTATCGGCGAGTCTGACTTGAAAGGCTCGATCATTATCGAAACCCAACGCGATAAACCACTCTGGACAGTCAATCTAAAAAGCTCACAATTACGATTAAAGGATTTCGTTATCGATGATCTTGAAGCTCAAGATGATGAAGATGAGAAAAAAAGGGCATCTGGCAAGGACGCCACAACTCCGGAAGCTGATAAGACTTACAGGCAGATTGTTTATGCCATCGTGTCCGAATTGGGTGAAGTCGTGCGTGCCCCAAAATCGCACCTCTTATTGAATGCATCGATGGATAAAATCCTGCTTAAAACAGAATCACTGGGCAATGCGTCCTTCAGATTTGAATTCGCTGATAATTATATTGCTTTAAAGAAAGCAAGCATTGATACCGATGCAGGATCTATAAAAACATCTATTTCACTACATATAACCAGCGACACTATTAAAGGTCATTATGAGTTAAATACTGAGAAGCTTGATTATGGTTTACTCGCCAGCAAGATCGATCCAGCTTTAGAACTCGGTGGCATGATGAGCAGTCGGATTGATATTGATTTTGCTGGTAGTAACGAGGATTTTACGCACTGGCTCGATGACTCGAGTGGTCATATCGATTTTGCGCTCTGGCCGACCAACACAAAATCTGCCAGAGTGCTCGATCTCTGGGCAACTAATCTGTATCTAATCTTATTACCCGATCTGAAAAAAGATGAAGATAAAGTCAATTGCATGGTTAGCCTGACATCCCTGGATGACGGAATTATGAAAGAGGATTTCTTCGCTATCGACACCACGAAATTATGGATTAACGGCAACATTAACGTAGATTTCAAGGATGATTATGTAAGGGTAGCTCTATTTCCCCGATCTAAAACAGCTCGTCTGTTCTCCTTGCAGTCACCAATACGCGCAGAAGGCAGCTTCGACAAAATAAGACTAGCCACCAACCCACTCGATATTACTGGTACCTATATTTCATTCATTACCAGCCCTTTACACGTTCCTGCACGCTGGATATTTGAAGGCAAAATCCCTCCGGATGGCAGTGCAATCTGTGATAAATTCTTTGACCGCGACTATGTAACTAAACTTAATGAAGAAATTAAGCAGAAAGAACAGGATGAGATCAAAGAAATACTAGACTCGGACTATTGACTATACTACTCAGACGTACAGATCTACAAGCACTCAAATCGCTGATTTTCTTAACCATCGACGCGGGTATCAAAGTTGTCTTTAAATGAAAATTGTATTTAAGAGTTAGTCCTTGAGATAAGGCCGGGCTTGTGCCAAACGGATAGTCACACGAACACAGACACCACTTTCGTTGAGTTTGAACGCCTTGTAACCCTTGTTCTGGCCCGATTTAGACGTGGCTGCCTCGGCACTGTCTTTACCGGCGACCGCTTCGGCGCCAGCCTCATAATGCCAGGTACCCTTGGTGGCACGATCCACGAGATTTCCATCACTGAAGACAATGAGTACCTTGAATTTCTCCGCACCCATGCCACCGCCGACTTCAAATTGTGATACCTGGATATAGGAACGCGTATTGCTGCGATGGTCGACAACAACACCATAACCGGCGCCGGTACCGATAACCGGTATCTTGGTAATAGTCATGTCCACCACAGCGTAACCGGGCGATTTATCTAACAAATCCTGTAATTCCGCTTTTGTTTCAATCAAGGCCGCAATCGCTTTTTCACTCATTGCATCCAGCTCGGCCCGGGTAGGCCCCTCTGCTTCAGGTGATAGCGTTGTACAACTGAAGAGGACTGCACCAGCAATAACAACAATGCTATGACGAATCCATGCAGAGAAACTTCTTGTGATAACAGTTACACGCATTAGCGATCCACTCTTCAGGTCCACTTCTATGGTTCAATAATATTCTTTTGGTACAGACTTGAAGATAACATCTTGTACACGTTGCCACCAGTTTCGTGCGGGTTGTGATGTCACGGTTTCGACGTCATTGATCCAGCGCAGTTCTCCTTCGCTATCCAGCTCAACTCGCCAGCTGTTAACAGGCTGCATGTCGCGTTCAATTAACTGAGCGAGTTCTTCAGCAAGCGCCCGACTTTCGATAAATACGCCCATCTCGGTATTGATCATGGATGAGCGCGGATCATAGTTCATGGAGCCGATGAAAACCCGTTCATGATCAACCACCATGGCTTTTGAGTGCAGGCCCATGAATTTTGCCCGTGTTGGTTTTGTGTCAGAAACCACAGCTTGTATTTCAGCATCATGGCGCGCTTCAAACAGTTTTGCCCCTGACTCGAGTATCGGTTTACGCCATTGTTTGTAGTGGCTGTTCACAGCGGGTACATCATGTGAGGCGAGTGAATTAGTCAGTATTTTTACCTCGACACCACGTTTCTTTAGCATTTGCAATTTGGCAATACTGCGCTCTGTCGGAATGATATAGGCATTAACGATAAGCAGCTCTGATTGAGCTACATCGATCATTGCATGGATCTGCTCCAGCATTACATGCTCGATGGCGCCTTCTGTGGGCATGTCAGAAATCACCTGGCTGGTGCCAGTATGTAAAGTGTCGTGCAATCCCACAAGTTCTGCAGACCATGTTTGCGGATCTTTCTCAAAGTATGCGAGCGATGCTGCAGCATTATTCTGCTGGATTAGCCCGGCAAGGGCTTCTTCTTGTTCATCCGCTGATACCTCAATGTTGAGAGCTGAAACCGGCATCACCCAATCACTGTTCCAGTAGGCGTCGAATTTAATTGACGCCTGTCTTGCCACCGGCCCTATACCCAGGACATCAAGATCATGAAAATTGAATTCATCGTGCAATCCCATGTACTCGTCACCGATGTTGCGACCACCGATAATGGTTGCGCGATTATCCACGATCATGACTTTGTTATGCATGCGCTGATTAACGCGTTTGAATTCCCCCATACCCTCACTAATGCGCCCGGCAATTTCCCGATTTGTCCACGGATTGAATAGCCTTAGTTCCAGGTTGGGGTGTGCGTCCATTAGTGCCGCGATTTTATCGCGCATGGCTATCGAGCCGGCATCAGTGAATAAAGTGTTTAGATCATCCACCAGCATGCGCACCCTGACGCCACGGTTGGCCGCATCGAGCAAACGCCTGGCGAGGATGCGGCCGGCGTCATCACCATACCAGAGGTAGTACTGCACATCGATCGAGTGCCTGGCTGAGTCGATCAGGGCCAGCCGCCAACGCAGGCCATCCTCGTTGCTGTCCAGCAATTTGAAACCTGATGCTACGGGGCCATGTTTTAAATAGATTGTTGATTCAATTTCAACAAAGGCATCATCAGACTGTGCCGGTAATGCAAATTCGTGCGCGGGGCGCACATAAGGAGCGGCCGTTCTGCTTGCACAGGCAGTAAGACCAACAACAAGCGTCAGTATAACAACGATGCTTGGTGATAAGGGAAAAGCTGCTTTACTTGGCTGGGGCATTCAAATTCGTTGTTATCGAAGTGATTGCTGTGTGAGTTGCAGCTTACCAAAGACTGTTTGAAGAAACACAGGTTGGCGACAACAAAAAACCCATGGATGTCGCCAACCCGTTATGGTCGTCGAAGAGTTATTTGTTTTGCTGCTCCTCTGGTATTACAGCGCCCTTGCGATCATAAGCACCAAACAACGAGGGATCGAGACCTTTACGATCAAATATACCTTTAAGTGCGATGTTGCCTATCTGCGGACCAGCATCGGTCATGGTTATCCACGTAATGTGATCCACATTTCCCGGGCCATCGTGATGCCAGGAAGCTCCTGCAGGTCCCATCGTGATGTATTCACGACCATCAATATTGTCATAGTCGTAGTAGTGCAGATGTCCCGCGAACCACGTGAACGGCCTGTCTTTTAGAAGTGCCTGTATAGCCTTGAAACTATCTGATGGATTCTCCCATGAAGGCTCATGCATAAACAGGAAAGTCCAACGTACATCGTCATTTTCTTCAAGAGTTTTCTTGATCCAGTTAAACTGTTCTTCAGGAAACTCGACCGGCTTTGAAAGCCCGGCAACAATGGATTCATCCTTCATGAATTCTGCCAACATTTCCTTCGCTTTCTGCGGATCCTCCGTCTGTAATCGGTTATAGAGCTTGATCTGCTCCTCCATACCCGGAGGTGGATCGAGACGTGGGGCATCCTCGCTATCGAGCGCCATGAACAGTACGTCGCGATAGACAAAGTGGTAGTAACTCGGGCCATGTCGATCTCTCCAGACTTCCCTGGCTTCCGGATAACTTACATCGTGATTACCTCTGACGAAGAAGAAGGGCATCTCGAGTTTGGTAACCATTGCCTCGGCCTCTTCCCATTGCGCATTAAGCTCTTCCTTGTCCCGCGAGTAGCCTTCAATGATATCACCCACATTGATTACGAACTCAGGCTGCAGCAGGTTGAGCTGATTCATGGCTAAAGTAAAAGTGCCCTGCACATTGGCTCCACCGGTACGATCGCCAACAATGGCAAACTGAAAGTTGTCAGGATTGTTTTTGAAATTTTCCGAAGTCCAGGGTTTAGAACTTTGCACTTCAGCCTGATCATAGCTAAACGCGGGGGCTTCTTGTATTGCTGCTGGTGTAGTTGAGGAGCTTTGATCACAACCAGTTAGCAACGCCAGCCCAAATATCATTAATAACGCGTGTAGTTTAAATAAATGTTCCGCTCTCTCTTTCATGACTTATTCCTCATTTGTTAAGTACCTTTGGATTGACATGATTACAGTTCAGGCAACTATGCCAACAATCA
>JARFRD010000112.1 GCA_029287435.1 Gammaproteobacteria bacterium | reverse complement strand
GTGTTGCGAGGTCATTTGATAAAGCGAGTGCTTCGGATTGATTACCGCGACTACATAACCTGCATGAGCGGTATTGCCGATTTCAGCCTGTATCGGCTTCACTGGAACAGCAATGATTAATCGCGGCTCCCTGTTCTCGTTTCGATAAATACCATAAACACGCGTACTGGCACTCTTTCTTGCGAGCGCAATCGCCGCTTCAATATGCTTATCATGCACGGGAAAGCCGCGTGTAGATATGCTGGGTTTATTATTGGCATCGAATATACCGATACCATCCTGACTGGAATCACGCTGGTTAGAGCTAATGCTTTCGGTTTGTTCGAAAACTTCGGCACGCCGGGCAGTAGCAATTACCAGGTTTCTGAGGTGGCCAACCTGGCCAAGCTGCGCTTCACTGAGCTCACCTTCCTGCAAACTCATCGTTAATGAAATCTGAACCAGGGGATTCTGCGCAAGCTCTTCCAGGTTGGAAATCTGTTCATCAAGCCAGTCTTCAATGGCTCGCTTTTGCGATTCGGCGAGAATTGCCAGCCTGTCCTGCCATTTGAATAAATCCCTGTTACGCTCCTTGTCAACGTAGCTTGTTACAAGCCATATGCCACTGATCAGAAACAGGATCAGTAACAAACTCCCAATAATTGCCGGCCTGTAATTACTCATTGTGTTTATGCGCATTCATGCTTATTTTGGCAGGTGCATCCACCAGTTTCTCTCGTTAACAGAGTATACCGGTACATAGTGGTATATATCCCTGTGCGAAATGATTTCTTCAATCTGGTTATCAAGAATAAGAATGTCATTGCGCCTGGCCAGGGACATAACGGCGTGAGCTATGCGCTGGTTCGTATCCTGCACTACTACGATACGCATAGTTTCGACGTTAAAACCCAGCAGCTTCAGTGACAGCATCTTGATAATGGCATAGTCTTCACAATCACCGTTGTTCTGTAAAAAACCTTTGGGCGTGGCCCAGTAGTCTTCTATTCCGTAATTCTCGATATCCAGCACATACTCTTTCTCATTGGCATAGCGGTTCACCTTAATAATCTGCTGCTCTTCATTCAAATGCTGAATTGATTCAAGGAATGTAAGCCACTCACGCATATGACAGCGATTAAAAACTTTTGCATCACACTGACCTTCGGGTGTCATTTCATGGATATGCCGCTCAAGTACAGATAACCATTGCGGGAAAAGACTCATGTTGGTCTTGATTGTCTCCCTGTATCCAAACAGGGAATTACTGGCCTCAGCCAGTTTTGGCGCATTCAGGGCGAATGCATTATTACTGATGCAGAGTAATAACAACACGAGAAAACGTTGCAAACACATGGAAATGTATAATACTCAACTTATGTATATGTTGCAGCCAATATCTCGCGCACGCTTTCTCACAGTATCAATTCGTCTACTGTTTGCTATTTCATGTGGCACTTTTGTTTTCAGCGCAACAGCTGCCGTAGATGAGGAGCTTATTCAACAACAGTTTGAAGAAGCCATGGATGATCGTGAATCAGGCAAGGTCTTTGATGCGATCCAGATGTTTGAAAACATATTAAGCACAAATCCGTATCTGAATCGTGCACGGCTCGAACTCGCTGTCGCCTATCATGAGGCCAGTCGATATCAAGATGCGATAGATCAGTTTCAGATCGTTCTCGATGATCCGGAAACACCGGAGTCCGTTCGACTGTCTATTCTCGCTTACATGGCACAACTAAAGGCCGACCAGGCAAAGCCCGAAGGCGAACACGTTGTGTCCTATTACGCAAAAGCAGGCCTTATCTATAACACCAATGTCAACGTGGTACCGGGCGTAGGCACCATTATTGTGAATGGCAAGAATTTCTTTCTGCCTTCTGAAGAGATTTCTTCCGTGGGTACTGATATCGTGTTGAGCGCATCTCACCGTTATCGTCGAAAAAAACCACTGGATGTCGCCGGTGCGAGGACAAGCTTCGAATGGCAGAGCCAGGCTTCGATATCCAGCAACCTGTATACAGAAACCAGTGACTTTAATCTGAATATCATCAGCGCTGACACCGGACCCGCGTTCATATCGCCCGGGCGCTGGCTTGGCGCCATACCGTTAAGGGTTGACCAGGTATACCTCGGCAGCAGCGCGCTGGCTACTGCTTTTTCCATGAACCCGTATCTGACCTTTGACCTGGGCAATTATCGCAGCATCCTGCTGGAATCCACCCTGTTAAGCCGAAGCTATGCAGACAGCATTAACGAACCCCAGGACGGTACTTTTGCCATGGTTGGCCTCGCATATACAACCTTGTTTACTTCATTAAACACGGGTACTGAAATCGGGGTCCGCTATCGTGACCGTGATGCCGAAGATGACCAGTTTGGTTTTGACGGGTTCACGCTTTATGCCAGTGGCTATACAACCCTGAATGAACTGTCGAATATCTATGCCAAGGCAAACTACAGAACCTTTGAATACAAGGCGCCCGATACTATCGTCGACAGCACAAACACGACCCTGATACGCGAAGATGATGAGCTAACCGTCAGTGTTGGTTATAACCGTGACTTTAAAGATGGCTTTCTTGAAAAATGGACTTTCAATACTGAACTCGCCTACACCGACAATACATCCAACATTGACGCCTACAAATATGATCGCTGGTTATTCTCCGCAAATGTCTCACGATACATCCAGTAATCAAGCACCCGCACCCAAACTGTAAATTAATACGACAAACTTATCTGGCGCATTTTGCGTAACCTCGACAAAATTTGATAAAATTATCAAAATATTTGGCGATTCCGCCAATTGTGTAAGCTATTTCGACAACGTCGGAATTCTTATTTTCATCGCAATGCCGATATGATCCACCAACATATGTTGCTTCCGGGTAAGCATGATTCTATGCCGCTTGTTAATCTGCACATATGCGGCGACCTGCATAATCGACATAACTTACTGATTTGAAAATGTGTTACCTGCCTGAGCATACCCTGCAAGCAGCCACACCCGGGAATGCGGCTGAACCGATGAAGGTCGAGTGTCTGAATATGTATATTAGTATTTCAGAATATTTTGTACGGAAAAGTTTACACAATTGAACAAAAATGCAGTAATCTTCACCACATTCCCGCATTTTACCACCGTTATCACCTTCTATCTCATTGATTTATATATAGTTATTATATAACTGGCATACTTCCTGCTATGTTATTCACAAATTGAGACGAAAACGATGTACACAATTGATCACAAACAACAACCAGGTTTAACAGCCAGACTGGCCAATATTTGCATGCTGCTTGCCATTACAATATTCAGCACCGCTTCCAATGCAGCTGAAGCTGACAATACTGAAAAGTCAGCCTATGTCGACTCAGTGCATAGCTGGGGTGCGTGGGCATTAGGCATTGAGCCGGCTGCCGGGCCAAGGGCTCCGCAGAATAATCCCATGAATGACCGCTCAGCCAGCCTGAAATTCAGGCCTAATGACAACGCGGCGTATAGCACGATTGCTATACCTGTAAATACTGTGACATCAGTGCCATCGACACCAATACCACCGGCACCTGTAGTGCCAACAGTGGTACCTACAGGTCCACCAGGCCTCGTTCCAACAACAGGTCCGGTACCCGTGGGTGGCCCTTTTTTTCCCGGTTCATAATCCGGGTGGTTGTGTGAGTTAGCAGGACGAAACGATGAAGAAAATGACTAAATTCTCAACTACAACAATCGGTTCCATCATGCTGATGGCATTGAGTGGATCTGTTTTTGCCGCAGTGATTGCTCCGGGTACGACGGGATTTGAGAACACGAATACAATCTACACGGTCGATAGTTTTCTGGGATCATCAAACACAAGCAGCTGTACTAGCACCGGTGGCCTGAACGCAACAAATTGTAATTTCCATAATTACAACTCACCCACTTTAAATAGCTTTATCAGTAATTCACAACTGGAAACCGACCTCACCGATGCCGATGTCAGCTCTTATGTCTTCAGTTCGAAAGGCTCGGCATGGGTTGATCTGGGATTCAGTGGCAGTAGCTATAACGTTTATAATGGCGACGGTGATGACCTGGTTGTTTATCTCGCGGGTAATGCATTTTCAATCGAGATGGAAATCAACGGCATTACAAACAGCTATGACGTTACCACGGATGATGTCGTGCACTTACAAAGCGACTCATCCATGTTCTACACTATACCTCCCAATGGTATTGCACTGTCAGCGATTTTTGTAGAACTGTCCGACTTCAATATGGATACCGAAACAGCGCTGACAAGCATGCGCATGACACTGGGTATGGATCTAGGCTCTGAGCCTAATGCAAAGTACGGTCCGGGCCTGAGTCTGGTTGGCGGCTTTCATAACGAACCCACCGCTGTTCCGTTACCGCTACCGATAGTATTGTTTGCATCGGGCCTTGGTCTGCTTGGTGTAGTTGCGCGCCGCAACAAATCCTGCGTCTAGCACCGATTGAGTTACGACTCGACGGGCTCCAGCTCTACGACCTCTTCTTTTTTCTCGATATGGCCGACAACATTATAGAGTGCGGCCTGCAGCGCCTCTTCGATTACCGGGTGATAAAACGGCATCTTCAACATGTCGTGCACACTCATGCCCTGTTGAATTGACCATGCCAGCAAGTGAGCCAGGTTTTCGCCTTTAACACAGGCCATGGCCGCACCACGAACCAGGCCGTCTGTTTTATTCACATAAACGCGCAACAGGCCACGGTTTTTACCCATGATCAGCGCGCGACCTACAGGCGCAAAAGCCACTTCACCGATCAATATCTCGGACGCATCGAGCTCGTCGAGCTGCTCACCAACGATAGCAATATTCGGGTCACAGAAAGTAATCCCCAGCATCGCTTTGCGCTTGAATCGTTGCGACGACTGTCTTACCGCGTTATAACCGGCGACACGGCCCTCATGCCCTGCCTCGTGTAACAGCGCACGGTCGTGATTAACGTCACCCGCTATATATATGTGTGAATCACCACATTGCATGGTCGTCGGATCGTAAACCGGGATACCTTTGTCATCGAGTTCAAGGCCTGTCGATTCGAGGCCCAGGTCAGCCAGGTTCGGGCTGCGACCAAGACTGGCAAGTACCTTCTCAACGATGACTTCATTGTTGCCTGCTGTCACCTTGATACCACCATCAACTTTTTCAAGTTCGGCGGCGGCGCCAAGCCACAACGGGAATTCCTTACCAATGGTGTCAACGGCGAGCCTGTTCACATCCGGATCTGCCAGCTTGGCCACGTTTTCGACCACATCCACGCCGGTAACATCGACACCCAGTCTTGAAATCGACTGCCCAAGTTCGAGACCAATAGAACCCAGGCCAATAACAGCCATCGAAGCGGGCAGGTCTTCCAGTTCGAACACCTCATCCGTGGTAATGATATCTTGCCTGAATGCCTGCCAGGCGGCTGGAACAACCGGTGTTGTTCCTGTTGCAATTACGATACTTTTTGCACTGATCTGCTCACCGTTGACCTCAAGTGTATGTGCATCAACGAAGCGCGCATAGCCATCCAGCAGATGTTCCGGGTCCAGCTCATCGGTTACACCCAGTGTCCTGTCAACGAATACATCGCGCAGATCCTGCACGTGCTCCATGATTGCGGGTCGATCCAGTTCAAGCGACTCGGCGCCATCAATACCTTCACGCTCAAATATTGTCCTGCGGTGGTAATCATCCGCCACCTGGATCACGACCTTGGAAGGCATGCAGCCAACCCGCGCGCAGGTTGTGCCTAACTCGCCTCCATCGATCAGAACAAAGTTGTCCGTCTTCCTTCTAACCTGGGACAGTGCGAACAATCCGGCACTACCGGCCCCGATAATGGCAACATCAACTTGTCGTGACATAAGTCTCTCTCCTGTTAGCAGCTCGAAAGATTACCAGCAGTTACCCCCCTGATGGAACTCAATCTTAAAATATTGATTCTAAAATTCCTGCTTTCTCAGTAATATCAATAAAATATGAATAAAATGTTACGGGTAGTTCTACTCAGCTCATATGCGCTGATCCTGCTCCCGAAAAATCAGGCGACTGCGGATGTCAATCCGTTGACTGTTGAGGTTGATGAGAACCAGTTCTATGCCCGCATACCTGCCGGTGTATACATGATGGGCACCACCGCGCTGCGCGAAGCTGCCGCTGAAATGCCGAAGCCTGATCCGAGCATGATCTGGGATGAAGCGCCGCAACATAAAGTGATCTTCGATCGCGACTTTTATATGGGCACCACCGAAGTTACGCAAAAACACTGGCTGGATATCATGAGCACTCGTCCCGGTCCTGATTCACACTGGAATCATGCTGACTGGGAAAAGCTACCCGTTACCGGCGTTTCATGGCATGACGTTCAATCCTTTATTGCCGAGCTCAATGCGAAAAGTGATACCTATCAATACCGCCTGCCAACCGAAGCCGAATGGGAATACGCAGCACGCGCAAACACCACGGGACTGAGACCTTTCCCATCTGACGAACTTGATCAGCATGCCTGGTATATCAACACATCGAACGACCAAATCCAGCCGGTCGCGACAAAGCAGGCTAACGCGTGGGGACTGCATGACATGCTCGGCAATGTCTGGGAATGGGTGGCAGACTGGTATTCACCACAGGCCTATCGAAACTCACGAACCGAAAATCCGCAGGGGCCTGAAGCGGGTGTAAAAAAAATTCGACGCGGCGGCTCATACCACTGTCCTGCGCACCTGGTACGTCCGGGCTATCGTTCGGCCGACACGCCGGATAAAGCCTATTCCGTACTTGGATTTCGCCTGATCATCGAAGCCAGGCAGCCCCGATTTTCAGAAACCCTCTCGAGCCATTAATAAAACCAATCGAGTTTATTAAGAATTACTAATTGATTGTAAGCCGACACCCGATTATTGTAATTGACATCAGATTCTGATGTAGAATTTGCGAGTTCTAAAAAAACAACCGAAGTAGGAGAACTATCATGGCCTTGAAAGGCAGTAAAACTGAACAAAACCTGAAAGACGCTTTCGCTGGTGAATCACAGGCAAACCGTCGTTACCTTTACTTTGCAGCAAAAGCTGACGTTGAAGGCTACAATGATGTATCAACTGTATTCCGCTCTACTGCAGAAGGTGAAACAGGCCACGCACACGGACACCTTGAGTACCTCGAAGAAAGTGGTGACCCAGCAACCGGTCTGCCTATTGGCGGCACAGCTGACAACCTGAAAGCTGCTATCGCTGGTGAAACTCACGAGTACACTGACATGTACCCTGGCATGGCTAAAACTGCACGCGATGAAGGTTTCGACGAAATCGCTGACTGGTTTGAAACACTGGCCAAAGCAGAGCGTTCACACGCAAACCGTTTCCAGAAAGCTCTGGACAACCTCGATTAATCATTAATTAATCACCAGCCGGGGTCTCCCCGACCCCGGCCTTATTTATAAAGAATATTCATATGGCAACCACTCAACGCGAAGGCAGCTTAGAAGCACCAACACGTCATCCGCTAGGGCATGAAAAACCCGAGTTCTGGGATGAAGACGCGCT
>JARFRD010000055.1 GCA_029287435.1 Gammaproteobacteria bacterium | reverse complement strand
CAGACCACCTTAGTTTACGAATACCGCCTGTACCCTGCATGATGTCCCCAGATGCAGGGTGTTTTGCTAGATAATTGATAATACTAATTCTTTCTGACTTGCTGAGTAATCTTTCGGATCTTTTCTGAAATTCAGGCAATTCAACTATGGTTTGCATAGACATAATTATAATCCAATGGATTATAGCTAGTCAATGTGGATTTTTGAATGCTAACAGTGATATATACAGAGTCGGTAATTTACGGTGTTATGCTGACTCGATATAAGTAAATAGACGTTTCTGTTTAAATTCTTCATAATTCTTTAAGGCAATGGATTTGCCTTTTCTTTAATTGCTAATGGAGTAGCATTATGTCGACTCAATCTGAATCCCGCTTCTGGGATAAATTTATATATAAAACAGCATCCTATAACATTAAACCAGATGTTGCACGTTGGTATGTGCGGCATGCCGAATCTTATATTAATTCGCATAACAAGCGTCTTGCTTCGCATTCTGACAAAGATGTTGAGAAATATCTAACCGAAAAAGGCCGCAATCGATATCTCCATGAATGGCAATTTCGTCAGATTATAATCTCACTTAAAATTTTATTTACCGACATGGTAAACGTTCCCTGGGGTAATGATTTCCCGTGGGACGAATGGATTGAAGGGGCACAACGGCTGGAAAATGATCATGCGACGGTGGCGCGTGATTACCAGTCG
The DNA here is from genome assembly GCA_029287435.1 of Gammaproteobacteria bacterium. Lineage (GTDB taxonomy): Bacteria > Pseudomonadota > Gammaproteobacteria > SZUA-229 > SZUA-229 > JABDQW01. The sequence goes on along the minus strand of JARFRD010000055.1, from coordinate 10,370 downwards.
GTGAATGTTGAAGGTATTGTAAAAAGTGTTGCAGCTGGCAACGATGGCAACAGAGAGCTTATGCAAGACACCGCAAAACGACACGCGGCGGTAGTTGAAAAACTAATTAATCTGATTCGTGTTAAACATTATTCGATACAAACAGAGAAAGCGTATGTGTCATGGGTATTACGCTTTCTCAATCATCAATCAATAGATAATCTCGATACACTTTCTGAATCACACATCTCATATTTTCTCGAATACCTGGTTATAAAAAGAAAAGTCTCTTCCAGTACCCAGGCACAGGCCCTTAATGCGCTTGTCTATTTCTATAAGAACATACTTGAGATAAAACTCAGCGAGAATATCCAGTTTGCACGTTCTAAAAAACCAAAAAGACTGCCAGTCGTCCTGTCGCAGGCCGAAATATCTAAATTGTTTTCAGCAATGCACAATCCAACATTTCTTCTAATGGCTAACTTGTTGTACGGCTGTGGGATGCGCCTGATGGAATGTGTTCGCTTGCGCGTTCTTGATATTGATTTTGATTACCAGCAACTGTTGATAAGAGGCGCAAAGGGGAAAAAGGACCGGGTAGCGCCGATTCCTGCCAAGCTGGTTACGCCCCTGAAATCCCATTTAATATGGGTCAGGGAACGGCATGATGAAGATTTGGCGCATGGATTCGGGTGCGTCTATCTGCCTGACGCACTGGCACGCAAATATCCCAATGCGGAAAAAGAATTTCGCTGGCAGTTTATTTTTCCATCGGTAAGAGTTTCTGCCGACCCCAGGACGGGTGAAATACGTCGGCACCACATACATCAAAGTGGACTTCAGCGACATATCAAGCGTTCGGCAGATCACTGTGGCTTATATAAAAAAGTCAGTTGCCATACACTGCGGCATTCGTTTGCGACCCATCTGCTGGAAAGTGGTTACGACATCAGAACGGTACAGGAGCTGCTCGGTCATGCCGATGTATCGACCACGATGATATATACCCATGTGCTTAACAAGCCTGGCGTTAGCGTGGTCAGCCCTTTTGATACCCTTTAACTATATAAACAAAGCGGGTGTTTATTTTCCAAGCCATTGCCGGCGAATTTTGTCACGGTTTAGCCTGAACCACTGCAGCGCGATTATCGGCATTGATGAGTCTATTCGTCCCTGGTCCAGCCAGTCGAAGGCGGTATCGCAACTGACCACGCACACGTGTATGTCTTCACCTTCCTCATCAAGACCATGAATGCCGCCTAGCCCGGCAGTGTCGGTGCGAGCCAGGTAGACATCGATCATTTCTGTGCTGCCACCCGGTGTGGAATAGTACTTGTGGATCGGTGTGAGATCGGTGATCGTGCAGCCGGCTTCCTCTATGGCTTCGCGCCGGATGACTTCCTCGGCGGATTCGTCATCCTCGTAGATGCCGGCAATGATTTCGATCAGCCACGGGCCAGTCGGGTCATTTAACGCGCCGACGCGGAATTGCTCAATCAGCACTACTTCATCGCGTACCGGATCATAAGGGAGTACCGCAGCGGCATGGCCGCGGTCGAGCAGTTCACGGACAATCGGACCGCCTTCACCACCTGCGAACAGTTCATGCTTGACTTCAACGCGCGAGACTTTGAAGAAACCACGATAGAGAAACTGTTCTTTGACAATGGACCATTTCATGACTGTAAGAGTAAAGACTAATTCACTGTCAATCAATCATCCGTCATCAAATGCCTGGCCCTGGAGATCGTTATTTAGATTATGAATTATAGATTGCAGTTCCAATCCGCAAGTTCAAACAAAACAATTCGCTGTCTCGAGCACTGCGAAGTCATCTAACATGCAATGAATTACCGCACCTTCAGCTCGCTCGGCATGGCCAGGGTCAGGGTCAATCAATCTCATAACAGGGTTTCACATTTATCTTTCATCGTGAATCTTTCATTTTTTTATCTGATGTCGTCGGCGGCAATCCATTTGCATATGCAAATTTTGTTGTTACAGTCAACGACACTCTTGCGAAGACTTCGTCTCTCGCATTGATCAACTCGCAGCCATAGAGAGGTGATAGCGACCATGCTCGAATACATCTTCTTTCACGATGAGCCACGCAGGCAGTTTATCCAGTACCTGGCAAAGCAGGACATCCCCTACGCCGAACATAATGATTCAATGGGTATGATTGTCAGCGTACCTGAAGATATGGGTGAAGATATCGAGCACGAAATCGAAACCCGCTACGATGAACTGATGGAAAATGCCGAGGAACTGCTCGCTGAAGACGGCGAACAGGCCGAGAAAGATGTTGCCGCTATTACCATCACACTGGACAATGGCAAGACCGCTTGTGCCTCTGTATCACCAAAGATATTGAATCGTATTCTTGCTGTGATCACGCCCCAGGAACTCAATGACCTGGTCAATAGCATCGTCAGCAGTGTTCAGAATCCGGATGATCGTTCGCTCTGTAAGCGCTAGTTTTTACCTGCCCGGATTTATCTACAGGTGTGCATCAATGAATGGGTTTCGATTTCCCTGTATTTGTTCGATACGGTTGTTGCGCTGAATCTCTTTCTCGTTAGGCGGGTATTTTCTGTCCCATTCCTGTAATCGCAATCGTAATTTTCTTTTCAGATAAAGGTTATATTCATCTGCCATATAAAGCATTGCGCGGGCGATACGTCCACGTGCCGCCGGCGCGGGCTCGGCAATACGCTGGCGTTCGTCAAATTCAAAATCACACTTACCGAATATCCGTTGCTCACCGGCAATTACGGTAAACGGATAGTTGTTGCGTGCCTTGTTGATGTCACTGCGTGACGGGTAGAGGTTATGCAGATCAGCCTCTATCCGATTAAATGCCGGACTCCTTGCACGACACTGGTAGCGCTTGCCACAGCGCAGGCTATAGGCGATCCAGGAGGCGGGGAACACATGTTCGATATTAATGCCGCGGTTATATCCGGGGCCGAATATTTTCCTGCAGTAAAGTGTCGTGCCACCATCAGAATAGAGCTCCTTCCAGAACACCTTGCGTGCGGTCTCGTAATCTACAATGCGTTGCCCCGGGGTAGGTGATCCGCCAGTCGCCGAATCCGAGCAGCTGGCAATTGTGGGACATATCAACAGGCCTGCAAGCAGTATGGGTAATGGCAATATTTTCACGCTATCCTCAAGGGCATTAAACTGCGGATTTCATAGTTCGCCATATTTAACATAAAATACGCTGTATCTATACTTCCGTCCTGTCTTCGCTATGACCATGACCCGTCACATCCCCTCTATTGGCTTTATCAGTCTCGGCTGCCCCAAGGCACTGGTTGATTCAGAGCAGATTATTACCCGTCTGCGGGCCGAAGGTTACGCTATCCAGCCTGACTATAAGAGTTCTGATGTGGTGGTGATCAATACCTGTGCGTTTATCGATGATGCGGTAGCCGAGTCAATGCAGGCGATCGCTGAAGCGATGAATGAGAATGGCAAAGTGATTGTCACCGGCTGCCTTGGTGCCAAAGAAGGTGTTGTTGAGGAGTCTTTCCCGGGTCTGCTGGCGGTAACCGGTCCTCACGCGACTGATGAGGTGATGGCGGCCATTCACCAGCATCTGCCACCGGATACCGATCCGAAGCTAAGCCTGATTCCTCCCGGCGGCATCAAGTTAACGCCCCGTCATTACGCATATCTGAAGATATCTGAAGGCTGCAATCACCGCTGTACCTTCTGCATCATCCCGGCACTACGCGGTGACCTGGTCAGTCGGCCGGTGGGTGAGGTGATGGACGAAGCCGAAGGACTGGTCAGTGCCGGTGTCAAAGAATTGCTCGTGGTCTCCCAGGACACCAGTGCCTATGGCCTCGATACGCGCTACCGCAGTGATTTCTGGCACGGCAAACCACTGAAGACCCGCTTCCTCGAATTGTCCGCCGCACTTGGCGAACTCGGTGCCTGGGTCCGTCTGCATTATGTCTACCCCTATCCGCATGTCGATGATGTCATACCATTAATGGCAGAGGGGCTTATTCTGCCCTACCTTGATGTCCCTCTGCAGCATGCCAACCACAATATCCTGAAAGCAATGAAACGACCGGCCAACGCGGAGAATGTTCTAAGGCGTATTGAAAAGTGGCGGGGAATCTGCCCGGATATTACCCTGCGTAGCACCTTCATCGTCGGCTTTCCCGGTGAAACTGAGGAGCAGTTCCGGGAACTGCTGGATTTTCTGCAGCTGGCGCAGCTTGACCGTGTGGGTGCTTTTGCCTACTCACCGGTAGAAGGTGCCGAGGCCAATGCCTTGCCGAATCATGTGGCGGAGGAAGTCAAAGAGGAACGCCTGCAGAGATTCATGGCCGTGCAGGCATCGATCTCTGAGCAAAAGCTTTCGCGTCGGGTCGGAGGTATCGAAGATGTCATCATCGATGGCCGCGATGAAGAAGGAATCATTGCACGCAGCAAAGGCGATGCGCCGGAAATTGATGGCATGGTCTTTGTCAATGGTGAGCATGACTGCAAGGCGGGTGACATCGTCCGTGTTAGAATTACTGATCACAATGCCCATGATCTGTGGGCCGAGATCATTAAATAGTGAAACAGGAACCTGATATTGATGCCGGATACATCAACAGTAGACATCTCGCTAGTTAAGCAACTGGTTATTGACGCAGGCAGGGAAGAACTGCTGCCCCGTTTTCAACAAACTTCATTTTCCTACAAGCAGGATGGAAGCATTGTCACCGAAGCTGATATTAGTGTGCAAAAGCGCCTGCAACTGGCACTTAACGATCATTTTCCCACTATACCGCTGTTGGGCGAAGAGATGGCGGAACATGAGCAGACAGCGATTATCGAGCATGGAGAATCGAGATTCTGGTGTCTTGATCCGCTGGATGGCACCAGTAATTTCGCTTCAGGCATACCCTTCTTCAGTATCTCGCTGGCACTGATCGAAAATGGACAGCCGAAGCTTGCCATCATCTACGATCCTGCCAGGCATGAATGTTTTACTGCTAATAAAGGCCAGGGGGCTTTCCTCAATGAAACACAGCTTGATTCCACAAACTCTGCGCACAAGGCTCTCAGGCGATGTACAGCCATCATCGATTTCAAAAGGCTGCCCGCCAAACTGGCTGAACGGCTCGCAACCAACGCGCCCTATTCTTCACAACGTAGTTTTGGCTCCGTTGCGCTGGACTGGGCCTGGCTTGCTGCTGGGCGTGGTCAGGTTTACCTGCACGGCAAACAGAAACTTTGGGACTATGCTGCCGGCTGGCTGATACTCAATGAAGCAGGTGGTTGCTCATCAATGCTTGACGGTGAGGCCGGTTTGCAGGCTACACTTGAACCACGCTCGGCCGTGGCTGCTGTGAGTCCAGACCTCTTCCAGCAATGGTTTGAATGGATCAGTGGCTGACGTGCAATCGAAAATACTCATCAGCGCATGCCTGCTGGGCCAGCCGGTACGCTTTGATGGAAAATCAAAAGAGTTGCACCACCCATATCTGAATCGATGGCATGGTGAAGGAAGACTGGTGCCTGTGTGTCCTGAAGTGACCGGAGGCCTGCCGGTTCCAAGGCCGGCAGCTGAAATTCATGCATGTAGTGCCGATGATGTCCTCGCTGGCACGGGATTGGTGATGACCGAAGATGATGAAGATGTAAGCCGATATTTTCTTTGTGGCGCGCAGCATGCACTGGGTCTCTGTCGGCAGCACAATATCCGTATTGCCATACTGAAAGAGAACAGCCCTTCCTGTGCTTCATCTCATGTCTACAATGGGCACTTTAGCGGTAAATTGATACCCGGTGCCGGCATTACAACTTCTTTGCTTCGTCACAGTGGGATCCATGTTTTTAGTGAGCATGAAATTGTAGCCGCTGCTGAGCAGCTCGAATCAGACAGCTTTGCGATTAGCTAGCAGACCGTGCGTGTACTGATTGTTAAAACCTCCTCTCTGGGTGATGTAGTACATGCATTGCCGGCATTGACGGATGCCCGCGCAGCGATAGCGGACGTCAGCTTTGACTGGGTGGTAGAAGAAGCTTTCTCATCGATACCATCATGGCATGGTGCTGTCGTTCAGGTGATCCCGGTAGCTCTGCGACGCTGGCGCAAGGCACCGTTCTCAAAACAGAATCGCCAGCAATGGCACGAGTTCAAACACCGCATCAAGAACGCAGACTATGACCTCGTCATCGACGCCCAGGGGCTGTGGAAAAGCGCATGGCTGACACGTCTGGCACATGGCACATCACATGGCTTTGATAGGCGATCAGCACGTGAAGGGCTAGTCTCACTTAGCTATGACGTTGCTCATCAGATCAGCAGAGATAAGCATGCGATAGAAAGAGTACGCGAGCTGTTTGCCAAAGCGCTGGATTACCCGATACCAGGTCAGATGCCTGATTACGGTATCTCTATCGGCGAGCAAGCTGGTAACGCGAAGCAGCTGGTTTTCCTGCATGGAACAACATGGCCAAGCAAGCACTGGCCTGAGAGTTACTGGCAGAAAATGCTAGACTTGGCAACCAATGATGGTTACCAGGTGTATTTGCCATGGGGCGACGATGAAGAAAGAGCTCGAGCAGAAAGGCTTGCACATGATAATGATCTGGCGCGGGTATCGCCGGCGATGGATTTAAACGGCATAGCCTCCCTGCTTGCCGGTTCAGCCGGAGCAGTAGCCGTTGATACCGGGCTCGGTCATCTGGCAGCTGCCCTGTCATTGCCAGCAGTGTCAATATATGGTTCAACAGATCCATTTTTAACAGGTACCCGCGGCAGCCACCAGGCTCAGCTAAAGGTCGACTTTGAATGCGCACCCTGTCTGCAGCGCAAATGCGACTATACTAAAATCTCGGCAGTCAAGCCTGCCTGCTACCAGACTTTGCCCCCGGCACTGGTCTGGGAGAAACTACAACAACTTATTAACGAAAAGGAAAAGATAAAATGAGGAGATCAGTGCTGGTCACCGGCGGCGCCGGTTATATCGGTTCACATACCTGTCACCAACTCGTTGAAGCAGGAGAAAAAGTTGTTGTCATCGATAACTTCTACTCGGGTCACCGTTGGGCGGTACCGGATGAAGCATTGCTGGTTGAAGGAAATGCCGGCGATATAGAGCTGGCAATGCGGCTGATGAAGGAACACGATGTCGATACGGTTATTCATTTTGCAGGCCATATCGTGGTGCCTGAGTCTGTCACAGATCCGCTGAAGTACTATCGTAACAACACACAAAACTCTCGAAATCTGCTTGAGGCCTGTATCAATAGCAAAGTTAATCAGTTCGTCTTTTCATCGACTGCAGCGGTCTACGGGATTCCACAGGAGCAGCCAGCAACTGAAGAAACGGAGACTGCACCGATAAACGCCTACGGCCGTTCAAAGCTGATGACTGAGTGGATGATGAATGATCTGTCCGACAGGCCTGAAACAGATGAAGCTTTTCGTTTTATCGCCCTCAGGTATTTTAATGTCGCCGGTGCCCGTCCTGATCTGAAAGTTGGCCAGGCGACTCCCGATGCGACCCATCTGATAAAGGTTGCCTGCCAGGCCGCACTGGGTCAACGCGATGCCATACATATTTTTGGCACTGACTACCCAACTAGCGATGGTACCGGTGTGCGTGATTATATCCATGTCGATGACCTGGCCTCGGCACATCTGTCGGCATTGAGCTGGCTGCGTGGCGGTGGTGGTTCGCAGATTCTAAACTGTGGCTATGGACAGGGCTACTCGGTACGTGAAGTGATTGAGATGGTCAAAAAGGTCAGTGGCGTAGACTTTAAGGTTATCGAATCCCCACGGCGTGCCGGGGATCCTCCGGAGCTGATTGCCGGTAATGATCTGATCCATCAAACTCTGGACTGGGAAACACGCTATCAGGATCTGGAGCTGATCTGCCGAACGGCCTATGAATGGGAAGCGAAATGGGCAGCAATGCAGTAGTACTTTGTGATGAAAGAATCTTACCTTGCAGATGCAGTTAATATATCGCGTATTCATCGTGTCCTGGTAATCAAATTACGGCACTTTGGCGATGTGCTGCTAACCTCACCTGTTATAAGCACCCTTGCGCGACAGATACCCGACGTCGAGATCGATGCGCTGGTGTATGCCGAAACGGCACCCATGCTGAGCGAACATCCTGCCATCAGCAAGGTCCATACCATCGATCGGGACTGGAAAAAACAGGGTGTCAGGACACAGTGGCGGCAGGAGCGGTGGCTAATGACCGCGTTACAGAACCGCCATTATGACCTGATCATTCACCTGACGGAACATGCCCGCGGTGCTCGACTGGTACGACGGCTGAGACCGACCTATTCTGTCGCACAGTCCTACCCGGACAAACGTGGCCGCAGGTGGAAAAACAGCTTCACACATACCTACCGTATTCCGGCAAAGCCTCGCCATGCCGTTGAGGTCCATCTTGATGCCCTGCGCCGCCTTGGCATTTACCCTGCTGCAGAAGACAGGCGACTGGTTCTGGTGCCCGGCGCCGATGCAGAAGATAGTGCCGGCAAACTAATGCATCAGCATGACCTCAGGCAGGGCGATTATTTACTCATACACCCTACTTCGCGCTGGATGTTCAAGGGCTGGACGCGACAGGGTTTTGCAGAGGTAATAAAGCATCTCCATGAGATCGGGCATAAGTTGGTACTTACTTCTTCCCCAGACCCTGTCGAACTAGAAATCGTTGAGCAGATACTGTCGACTATTGGAGAGACTCCAGTGATTAATCTGGCTGGCCAGCTGAATCTGAAAGAACTGGCTGTATTGATTGATCATGCACGCTGCTTCATTGGCCTTGATTCTGTCCCGATGCACATCGCTGCTGCCATGAACACACCGTGCGTGGCGTTATTCGGTCCCAGCAATGAACAGACCTGGGGACCATGGCAGGTACAGCATACAGTGTTAACTGTAAACTATTCATGCCGTCCGTGTGGTCTCGATGGCTGTGGGAATGGAAAACTGAGCGACTGTTTGATGACTATCAATGCCGAAGAAGTGGTTTCCGCCGTACAGCAGCTACTTTCCTGACTCGGCCATTGTCTGTTCAATCAGAGCCAGCGTTTCGCTGGCGTTTTTTTCTATCGAAAACTCTCTGACGGTGTCCAGGTTGTGCTGTTTGATCGCTGACAGGTAATCTGGCTGATCCAGTAAACGCTGCAGAGCGGGTATTATTTTTTCATCTGCACTATTTTCCATTAGCAGCTCATCGTCGAGAATTTCAGCCGCGCCATTCTGATAGGTCGTGATGACGGCATTCCCACCACGCATGGCTTCCAGCACGACATTGCTGAAGGGCTCATAACGAGTAGGCAGCATCAGGATGTCACTATCAACATAATAACGATCGATATCTCTCACAGGACCCACAAACTTTACTTTTGCTATCAGACCCAGCTGCTCACTCAAAGACATGTAACGCTGTAGGTGTTTATCCTTACCTACGATAATCGCAAAATAGTCACGGTCTAATTTCGCCAGCAAGTGCAGCATCTCTGAGACACCTTTACGTTCAAAACCGGCGCCGACAAATAGAATTATCCGCGTTGACGGGTCAACAGATAGCTCCTGTCTGACAGATCCAGCGAGCGAATTATCGATATCGAGCTCAACGCCGGAGTAGATCACATGAATTTTGTTACTATCAATATTGTAATGATGGATGATCTCTTTTTTGACCATCAAAGAATTAGCAATAATCTTTGACGCATTTACGAAACAGCGTCGCTCGAGATACAGATAGACCGGGTTAAGCAGATTGAAACTCTTTTTCTTGCTTAACAGGAATTGGCGGTGAACGCCATCGCCGGCCCGATAGATATCCGGGCAACTGATCCTTTCAAGCGAGAAATAGAATCTTTGCCCTTTCGACAGACATGAGCCAATATTGAAAAGCATTGCACGTAAAAATGAGGGTAAAAAGTTGGGTAGCCGCGAATAAATGATCCTGTGCCTGTAGCCCTTCTCCATCAACGCATTTGACAGACGAATTAGATATTTCTCCGCGCCACCATACGGTGTACGGTTCCTGCGCAGGAAGCAGATCTCTGCTTTTAAATCACTCATCTGATGGATGACCCGATGTTTTACACTGCTGGAAATAATGAAATTTGTGCAGTAGTATAGGTGCAGATACTGTCACAAAGCCAATAAGACAATAAAAACAATGACAGAATTACCAAGAGGAGGCGACAATGAGTGGATTGTCAAAGGAAGATGCAATCATTACCGTAATGCTGCATCGACTGGAACAGCAGAGATTACCGCGGGTCTTTGACCTGCAGGAAAAAGTCTTAAATGGCGATGTCCTGAACGATTACGATATTCGTTTTCTAAATAGCGTATGTGGCGAAGCAAAAAACTGTCATGTATATTG
>JARFRD010000002.1 GCA_029287435.1 Gammaproteobacteria bacterium | reverse complement strand
GCGCTCGCGGCTGCACGCATGGGTGTAAAAACCCTGCTGCTCACGCACAACATCGAAACCCTGGGCCAGATGAGCTGTAACCCGGCCATCGGCGGTATCGGCAAGGGCCACCTGGTCAAGGAAATCGATGCCATGGGTGGTGTCATGGCTAAAGCCGCCGATCGCGGTGGCATCCAGTTCCGCATTCTGAATCGCCGCAAGGGCCCGGCCGTAAGGGCCACGCGCGCACAGGCCGACCGTGTGCTGTACAAGGCGGCCGTGCGTGAAACCCTCGAAAACCAGCCGAACCTGTGCATATTCCAGCAGGCCGTGGATGATTTGATCATCGAGAGTGATGGCCGGGGCGAACACGTTAGCGGTGTTGTTACCCAGATGGGGCTCAAATTCAGTGCACGTGCCGTGGTGTTAACCGTGGGCACTTTCCTGGGTGGCAAGATTCATATTGGCGAACAGAACCATGCCGGTGGTCGTGCCGGCGATCCGCCATCGATTTCACTGGCTAATCGCCTGCGCGAATTACCCTTTCGCGTCGGACGCCTGAAAACGGGCACGCCGCCACGTATCGACGGCCGCAGTATTAATTACGCCGGCCTGCAGGAACAACCCGGCGATACACCGACACCGGTATTTTCCTTCACCGGCAGCGTTGACCAGCATCCGCAACAGGTCAGCTGTCATATCACGCACACGAATAACCAGACCCATGACATTATTCGCGGTGGTCTCGATCGCTCACCAATGTACAGTGGCGTTATCGAAGGTATCGGTCCGCGCTATTGCCCATCGATCGAAGACAAGGTCGTGCGCTTTGCGGACAAGGATTCGCACCAGATATTCATTGAACCCGAAGGCCTGCACACACACGAGGTCTATCCCAACGGCATCTCGACCAGCCTGCCGTTTGATGTGCAATTTGCATTTGTACGCTCGATGAAAGGCTTCGAGAATGCGCACATCACCCGCCCGGGTTATGCGATCGAATACGATTTCTTTGATCCACGCGACCTGAAAGCATCGCTGGAAACCAGGTTCATTAATGGCCTGTTTTTCGCCGGTCAGATCAACGGCACCACGGGTTACGAAGAAGCCGGCGCCCAGGGCCTGCTCGCAGCCATTAATGCCACGCGGCATGTTCAGGAATTACCGGCGTGGACCCCGAGCCGTGACCAGGCTTATATCGGGGTTCTGGTTGACGACCTCGTGACCCTGGGTACACAGGAACCCTACCGCATGTTCACCTCGCGGGCTGAGTACCGCCTGATTCTGCGCGAGGATAATGCCGACCTGCGCCTGACGCCGATTGCCCGCGAACTGGGCTTAATCAGCGATGATCACTGGCGCCTGTTCGAACACAAGCGCGAAGCCATCGAACACGAACAACAGCGTCTGGATGGCCTCACCGTGCTGCCGGATTCAGAGCCCGGCAAGGAAGTGTCGAAACATTTCGATAAGCCATTATCACGTGACTACAAGGCCAGTGAACTGTTGCGTCGACCGGAAATGGATTACATCAAGCTGACCGAAGCCATCGGTGGTACGGTTGATGACGAAGCCGTGGCCGAGCAGGTCGAGATCCAGGCCAGGTACTCGGGATACCTCGAGCGCCAGTTGAGCGAGATCGAAAAAGCCAAACGCCATGAAACTACGGCTATCACCAGTATCCAGGACTATAAACAGGTGCGCGGCCTGTCAGCCGAAGTCTGCCAGAAGCTCAATGACCACCAGCCCGAAACCATCGGCCAGGCGTCGCGTATACCCGGTGTGACACCGGCCGCTATTTCGCTGCTCATGGTGCACCTGAAGAAATCAGGCTAAAGGCCTGAGCTGCGCTGGTTACCTCAGCCGGCAGGTGCAAAATCGCTTGATGACACAACAGCTTCTCGAGGATTTACAGCAGGGGATCAGGGCCATGGACCTCGAGTTGCCCGAGCATGCGCCACAGCGTCTGATCGACTACATCGGCCTGCTCAGCCACTGGAACAAGGCGATCAATTTGACCGCGATTCGTGATCCCGAGGAGATGATCAGCAAGCATTTGCTGGACTCTATATCTGTTCAACCCTATATCGGCGACGGCCTGGTTGCGGATGTGGGTTCCGGTGCGGGCCTGCCAGGTATTCCACTGGCGATCGCCTTACCGGATACGCACTTTGTACTGATCGACACCAATGGCAAGAAGACGCGCTTTCTGACCCAGGTGAAAATCGCGCTGGGGCTGGAAAATATTGAGGTGGTCAACCAACGGGTTGAAGATTATCAACCCATGGATGATGGCCATAGGATATACTTTGATACCGTGATAGCCCGGGCATATGCAAACACGGGTGACATTCTTAACACCACGGCGCATTTACACAAGCCCGAGACACGCATCTTAATCATGCAGGGCAAGCTCAATAAAACACTTGATGTGCCGGGTTATATTCTGAAACAATCACATACTTTGAACGTCTACGGACTGGATGCTGAAAGGCATCTGCTGGAAATCGGCATTACACCTTAAATAATAATGACTCAAGTACTGGCACTGGCAAATCAGAAGGGCGGCGTGGGTAAAACCACGACCAGCGTAAACCTGGCTGCATCGCTCGCTGCGACCCGTCGCAAGGTATTGCTGGTCGATCTCGATCCACAGGGTAACGCGACCATGGGTGTCGGTGTCGACAAGCATGCGCTGGAACAAACCCTGTGCGATGTATTGTTGCAGGGGCTTGACCCCTATGCCTGCGTGCATCATCTCGAAAATGTCGGTATTGATCTGTTGCCGGCAAACGCTGACCTCACGGCGGCAGAAGTTGAGCTGATGCGCTCGAGTGGTGCCGAAACCCGTCTCAAGGACAGTCTGGCGAAGATTAAACAGGATTACGAGTTCGTGATCCTCGACTGCCCACCGGCACTGAACATGCTGACCTTGAACGCGATGGTGGCGGCGGATGGCGTCATTATCCCGATGCAGTGTGAGTACTATGCGCTGGAAGGGTTGTCGGCCCTGCTCGACACTATCGAACAGGTACGCTCAACGGTGAATCCACACCTGCAGATCGAAGGCCTGCTGCGCACCATGTTCGATCCACGCAATACGCTATCCAACGATGTTTCAGCCCAGTTGATTGAACATTTCGGTGACAAGGTTTACCGCACGATTGTGCCGCGTAATGTGCGCCTGGCCGAGGCGCCAAGCTACGGCTTGCCGGCATTGCTGTACGAAAAAACCTCGCGAGGCGCCCTCGCCTACCTGGCACTGGCCGGCGAAATGCTGCGCCGTAATAGTCACACGAGCTCAGCCATGAGTACGCAAGACAATGCTTCAGTGGCCTGACAGATAATACACAAACGAATTTTACGGTAACGATAATGGCAACGAAGAAAAAAGGTCTCGGTCGCGGCTTGAATGCCTTACTGGGAGGCGATGAGGCGGTTGAAGCACTTACTGCTGCCAATGCGGAAGATGAATTACGTGAACTCGAGATCGACCTGATCAGCCGCGGTCCATGGCAACCGCGAACCCATTTTGACGAAGAAGCACTGCAAGAGCTGGCGGAATCCATCCGTTCTCAGGGCGTTGTTCAGCCTATCGTGGTGCGTGCTTCAGGCAATAACAATTTCGAAATCGTGGCCGGTGAGCGCCGCTGGCGTGCCGCACAACTTGTCGGCCTCGAAAGGGTGCCTGCCGTGGTCAAGCATTTTGATGACCAGACAGCCGCGGCGGTCTCATTGATTGAAAACATTCAGCGCGAGAACCTGAATCCCCTTGAGGAATCAGTTGCGCTGCAGCGCCTGATCGACGAATTCGAAATGACGCACCAGGAAGTGGCTGATACCGTGGCACGTTCAAGAGCTGCTGTGAGTAATCTACTGCGTTTGCAGGAACTCAATAATGATGTCAAGGCACTGCTCGAAGACCGCAGCATTGAGATGGGGCATGCACGAGCCCTGCTTGGGGTCAGTGGCATTACCCAGAGCAAGCTGGCCAGGGAAACAGCGAAAAAAGGACTGTCGGTGCGTGAAACTGAACAGCTGGTCAGAAAGACGCTTAATCCGCCGAAAAAATCACCGAAACCAGCGAAAGATGCAGATATAAAGCAACTGGAAAACAGCCTGTCAGAAAAACTGGGCGCCGCGGTCAATATTCACCAGAAAACGAAATCCAGGGGTCGCCTTGAGATCAGCTATAACTCGCTGGATGAACTCGAGGGAATTCTGTCGCGAATTCAGTGATTTTTCGATGCCAAACACATGCCGTATACAGGGATAAAGCCCTTTTATAGCAGCATATTAACTTGACCATAGAGGGCGTGCTACTTATAATCCTCGCGCGTCCTACAGGCTCTTAAAAGCCTGCAAGCGCTGAGGATTTCATTGTCAACTGAACTGATAAACAGGCGAACAGCGACGCGGGCAAAAAGCTTGATTGCTGCGCAGCTGGCAGCAACGTGTCTACTCTCTCTGATTTTACTGGGCTGTTACTGGCCCGAGAGCCTGACTGCTGCATACTCCGCATTCGTTGGCGGTATGATTGCAACACTGGCCAATGCCTGGTTTGCGCTCAAGGTATTCAGTTCAAATTACGCAGATGAGCCCAGTGTGGTCCTCCGGGTTTTTTACTGGAGTGAGCTGAACAAAATCCTGTTCACGTGCGCAATGTTTGTTGGGGCCTTCGTGCTTGTCCGCCCCGTTAATGCCGCAGCTTTGCTGGGCACGTATTTTGTAGTACACATGACACCGGCTATGGTCAGCATGATCGGCAGGTTGTTAAAAAAGAATTCTATTTACTAAGAGAGCTGAATAATGTCAGGTGACATCGAGACCGCGGGACAAACGGCCAGCGAGTACATCAAGCACCACCTACAGAATATGACCTTTGGTCTGCATCCCGCTAAAGATGGCCAGGAAGCACACTGGGGTTTAGCCCACAATGCACAGGAAGCCAAGGAAATGGGTTTCTGGGCGATCCATGTTGATACCATGTTCTGGTCAATCGGCCTCGGTATCTTTTTCCTCTTCTTGTTCAGAAAAGTCGCGAAAAGCGCCACCTCCGATGTGCCCGACGGCATGCAGAATTTTGTTGAGATGATCGTCGAATTTGTTGATGGTACCGTCAAAGGCGCGTTCAGTGGACGTAATGCCATGGTGGCACCAATGGCACTAACCATTTTTGTCTGGGTATTCCTGATCAACTTCATGGACCTGATCCCGGTCGACTGGTTGCCACAGGTCGCAGCCTTGATCGGTCAGTACGTGTTTGGTATGGACCCGCACCACGTTTACTTCAAGGTTGTGCCTTCTACCGATCCAAACGCTACCTTTGGTATGGCACTGGCTGTGTTTGCACTGACCATTTTCTACAGTTTCAAGATCAAGGGTCCTGTTGGCTTTGCCAGTGAGCTGACCCTGCATCCATTCAGTTCTAATAACAAGCTGGTTCAGCTGCTGTTTATCCCGATTAACTTCATGCTCGAGTTTGTTGCCCTGCTGGCTAAGCCGTTGTCACTGTCACTGCGTCTTTACGGCAACATGTTTGCGGGCGAAATGATCTTTATTCTTATTGCGTTGATGTATGGCGGTGGTCTTGTGCTCGGCATCTTCGGCGGTGTGCTGCAGATGGGTTGGGCAATTTTCCACGTGCTCATTATTACCCTGCAGGCCTATATCTTTATGACACTGGCGATCGTTTATATGGATCTGGCTTACCAGACCGGTGAAGACCACTAGTGAATGATCATTAACAGAATTTAAAAAATTAAATCTATTAGGAGAAAACAATGACTGAAGTACAAGCAATGCTCTACATCGCTGGTGCGCTGATGATGGGTCTGGGTGCACTCGGTGCAGCTATCGGCATCGGTGTTCTGGGTGGACGTTTCCTTGAAGGTGCTGCTCGTCAGCCAGAACTTATCCCGCTGCTGCGTGGCCAGTTCTTCCTGATGATGGGTCTGACTGACGCGGTTCCAATGATCGCAGTTGGTGTGGCTTTCTACGTCATCTTCGCTGTCGCTGGTTAATAATCACCGACAACTTTAAAGAATCAAGCAAGGTAATAGCGTATGAATATCAACCTGACGCTTATAGGGCAGTCAATCACTTTCGCCCTGTTTGTGTGGTTCTGTTATGCCTTTATCTGGCCGCCGCTGGTAAACGCACTGGCTGAGCGCAAAAAGCGTATTGCTGAAGGCCTGGCTGCTGCTGAACGTGGTCAACATGAGCAGGAGCTGGCTGCGAAGAAAGCCGCAGAGCAACTGAAAGATGCTAAAGGCCAGGCAGCTGAAATCATCGCACAGGCGCAAAAGCGTGCCAACGAGATGATTGATGAAGCTAAAGAGGATGCCAGAACCGAAGCCGAACGTATCAAGGCAGGTGCTGACGCAGAGATTGAGCAGGAAGTTAACCGTGCTCGTGAGCATTTGCGCCATGAAGTGGTAACACTGGCAATCGCAGGTGCTGAAAAAGTACTCAAACGTGAAGTCGATGCATCTGCTCACGAAAGCACCCTGAACGATCTGGCTACACAGCTATAAGTTAAAGGCCGGAATAAGAAATGGCAGATTACACAACCGCAGCACGTCCTTACGCCAGGGCAGTTTATACACTGGCAAAAGAGAACAATTCAGTCGATAGCTGGGGCGAGGCACTAAACCTGATGGCAGCCGTCGCATCTGATGCGACCATGCAGGAAGTACTCGACAACCCGCAGCTGAGCAAGGAAAAGAAAGCTGAACTTATGATCCAGGTGCTGGGTGACAAGGCAAGCCAGCAACAGCAGAACCTGGTCAAACTGATGGCTGAGAATGGTCGCCTCAAGGCTGTTAAGGAAGTAGCTGACCAGTTCGAGGTTTATCGAGCTGAAGCCGAGGGCAAGGTCGATGCCGAGGTCATATCTGCTTTCGCACTAAGCGGCGAACAGGAACAGGCTATTACCGACATGCTGAAACGCAAACTGGGCCGAGAAGTATCTATTACGACTTCTACTGATGAGTCACTGATTGGTGGTGTCGTTATCAAGGCCGGAGACACAATTATCGATGGTTCAATGAAATCCCAGCTCGAGTCGCTGGCATTAAATTTGGGCCGTTAAGAGGAAAGTAAAAATGCAGCTGAACCCATCTGAAATCAGTGAACTTATTAAATCCAGAATCGAGAGTTTTGATTCTGCGGTCGAAGCACGCACCGAGGGCACCGTTGTCAGCCTGACAGACGGTATTCTCCGTATCCACGGTCTTGCCGATGCCATGCAGGGTGAGATGATCGAACTGCCCGGTGACACATACGCAATGGCTTTGAACCTTGAGCGCGACTCTGTCGGTGCCGTGGTACTGGGCGCTTATGGTCATCTTTCTGAAGGCGATACCGCAAAATGTACGGGTCGTATTCTCGAGGTACCCATTGGTGAAGCGCTGTTGGGTCGAGTTGTAGACGCGCTGGGTAATCCGATTGATGGTAAAGGTCCTATTGATGCCAAGGAAACCGCGCCGATTGAAAAGATCGCACCGGGTGTTATTGAACGTCAGTCTGTAGACCAGCCGGTACAGACTGGTCTGAAGTCTATTGATGCCATGGTGCCGATTGGGCGAGGCCAGCGTGAGCTGATTATTGGTGACCGCCAGACAGGTAAAACAGCGGTTGCCATTGACGCCATTATCAACCAGGCCAAATCAGGCATTAAATGTATCTATGTTGCGGTTGGTCAGAAAGCTTCAACGGTTGCCAATATCGTTCGCAAGCTCGAAGAGCATGATGCCATGCAGCACACCATCATCGTAGCTGCGACAGCTTCCGAGTCAGCTGCTATGCAATTCATTGCGCCTTATGCCGGTTGCACCATGGGCGAATACTTCCGTGACCGCGGTGAGGATGCACTGATCATTTATGATGACCTGACTAAGCAGGCATGGGCCTATCGCCAGGTATCTTTGCTGCTGCGTCGTCCGCCAGGTCGTGAAGCGTATCCTGGTGACGTTTTCTACCTGCACTCTCGCCTGCTTGAACGAGCTGCGCGTGTAAACGCCGAGTATGTTGAAAAATTTACCAACGGCGAAGTCAAGGGTAAAACCGGGTCACTCACTGCGCTGCCAATCATTGAGACACAGGATGGTGATGTTTCCGCATTCGTACCGACCAACGTGATCTCAATTACTGATGGCCAGATCTTCCTTGAATCGGATTTGTTCAATGCAGGTATTCGTCCTGCTATTAACGCGGGTCTGTCAGTATCACGTGTAGGTGGTTCAGCCCAGACCAACATCATCAAGAAGCTGGGTGGTGGTGTACGTCTTGCACTGGCGCAGTTCCGTGAGCTGGCAGCATTCGCACAGTTTGCTTCGGATCTTGATGATGCGACACGTGCACAGCTGGAACGTGGTGAGCGTGTAACCGAGTTGATGAAACAGGCCCAGTATTCTCCAATGACTATTGCGGAGATGGCATTTTCACTGTACGCAGCAAATGAAGGTTACCTTGACGAAGTAGAAACCAGGGACGTTGTTTCATACGAATCTGCGATGATTGCTCACATGAAGAGCAACTACAGCGGTCTGTTGAACAAGATCAATGAAAGCGGCGATTACAACGATGAAATTGCTGCAGAGATGAAAGCTGCACTGGATGATTTCAAGGCTAACGGTGTTTACTAGGCCAGCGGCTTCACGATTAACTTGTAAAGGGCAACGGGACATATAAATGTCAGGCGCTAAAGAAATACGCTCCAAGATCAAGAGTATCCAGAATACTCAAAAGATCACCAAGGCAATGGAAATGGTTGCTGCAAGCAAAATGCGCAAGGCGCAGGATCGCATGCGTGCATCGCGTCCTTATGCCGAAAAGATTCGCAATGTGCTTGCACACCTTGCCCAGGCAAATCCGGAGTACAGGCACCCATACCTGTCAGAGCGCGAAGAAGTTAAGCGTGTGGGTTACATTGTTGTTGCCACGGACCGCGGTCTGTGTGGTGGCCTGAATACTAATATGTTCAAGGCCGCTGTTAACGAGATGGCTGAATGGGACAGCAAGGGCGTAGATGTTGATGTCTGTGCTATTGGTAAGAAAGCGGTTGGTTTTTTTGGTCGTTTCAAGTGCAACCTGGTAGCCCAGGTCGATCATCTTGGCGACAGCCCGAGCATGGAAAACCTGATTGGTACAGTAAAGGTTATGCTCGATGCCTATGATGAAGGCAAGATCGATCGACTCTACCTGGTGCATAACGAGTTTGTGAATACCATGACTCAGTCACCACGTATTCACCAGATGATTCCGGTCGCTGGTCAGATTGATCAGGAACTGGAACACCATTGGGATTATCTCTATGAGCCCAATGCGAAGCCAATCATCGATGGCCTGATGTTTCGTTTTATCGAGTCACAGGTCTACCAGGGGCTGGTTGAAAATATCGCCAGTGAAATGTCCGCCCGTATGATCGCGATGAAGAGCGCGACAGATAATGCCGGCGAAATCATTAAAGAATTGCAGACGGTTTACAACAAGGCACGCCAGGCAGCGATTACTCAGGAAATCTCTGAAATCGTTAGTGGTGCGGCAGCTGTTTAAACGGCTATGAAGAATTTAAATTTACGAGTAATGAGGAAACAATCATGAGTACCGGAAGCGTAGTCGAAATTATCGGCGCGGTTATCGATGTCGAATTTCCACGGGACTCCATTCCTAAAGTCTACGATGCACTCAAGTTGGATGAAACCAACCTGACGATGGAAGTGCAACAGCAGTTAGGCGACGGTGTGGTTCGTGCTATTGCATTGGGGCCAACAGAAGGCCTGCGTCGTGGCATGGAAGTTCGTAACACAGGTGATGCGATCAATGTGCCCGTTGGTCAGAAAACCCTGGGCCGCATCATGAATGTTCTGGGCGAACCGATTGATAACCAGGGCGAGATCGGCGCAGAAAGCACAGCCGCTATTCATCGCGCACCGCCAGCGTTTGAAGAGCAGAGTTCTGCCACAGAAGTTCTTGAAACCGGTATCAAGGTGATTGACCTGGTTATGCCGATCGCCAAGGGCGGTAAGATTGGTCTGTTCGGTGGTGCAGGTGTAGGTAAGACCGTAACACTGATGGAGCTGATTCGTAATATCGCGGTTGAGCACTCGGGCTTCTCTGTATTTGCTGGTGTAGGTGAGCGTACTCGTGAGGGTAACGACTTCTACTACGAAATGCAGGAAGGCGGCGTACTCGACAAGGTGGCACTGGTATACGGCCAGATGAATGAGCCACCGGGTAACAGACTACGTGTAGCCCTGACCGGCTTGACCATGGCGGAATACTTCCGTGATGAAGGCCGTGACGTATTGATGTTCGTTGACAACATCTACCGTTATACACTGGCGGGTACCGAGGTATCGGCACTGCTGGGTCGTATGCCTTCCGCTGTGGGTTACCAGCCAACACTGGCTGAGGAAATGGGTGTGCTGCAGGAGCGAATTACATCTACCAAGACCGGTTCGATTACCTCATTCCAGGCAGTATATGTGCCAGCGGATGACCTGACTGACCCGTCACCGGCAACGACCTTCGCCCACCTTGACGCAACCCTGGTACTGTCACGCCAGGTAGCCGAGCTGGGTATTTACCCTGCGGTGGATCCACTCGATTCAACTTCGCGTATTCTCGATCCGCACGTAATCGGAACCGAGCACTACGAAACTGCACGTGAGGTTCAGGGTACGCTGCAGCGTTACAAAGAGCTGAAAGATATCATTGCGATTCTCGGTATGGATGAGCTGTCTGACGAAGACAAACTGGTGGTTGCGCGCGCACGCAAGATCCAGCGCTTCCTGTCACAGCCATTCTTCGTTGCCGAGGTCTTCACCGGTGCACCCGGCAAGTACGTCAACCTGAAAGACAATCTGGCTGCATTCAAGGCCATTCTCGCTGGCGAACATGATGATCTACCTGAGCAGGCCTTCTACATGGTTGGTGGCATTGATGAAGCTGTCGAAAAAGCCAAGAGCATGCAGTAACGCATAAAGAGTGAAATAATATGGCTATGACTATGCATGTTGATATTGTTAGCGCAGAAACCGAAATTTATTCGGGCACTGTTACTGAGTGCTATGCGCCTGCAGAGATGGGTGAGGTAGGTATTCACCCGCGGCATGCGCCTTTGTTGACCAAGATGAAGCCGGGTGAAGTCAGAGTAGTACTGCAAGATGGTGAAGAACAGTCATTCTTTGTGAATGGTGGCATCCTTGAAATCCAGCCGCATGTTGTAACCATACTTTCTGATACGGCCATTCGCGCTACGGATATTGATGAAGCAGCAGCGCTGGAAGCCAAGGAAAGAGCTGAAGCTGCGATGGCAGACAAGAAGTCAGATCTCGATTATGCAAGGGCCAAGGCTGAGTTGATTGAGGCCGTTGCCAAGATCGAGACCATCAAAAAGCTACGTAAAAGAAAATAGCGCCATCAGGGTAACAACACAGCGATTGAGCTAAAATCGAAAGGCCGGTATTTACCGGCCTTTTTTACGTTAAGGGAATGTCCATGAAACTAAGTGTCATCATCCTCGCGGCCGGCCAGGGTACACGCATGAAAAGCGCCCTGCCAAAAGTGATGCACCCCATCGCGGGCAAGCCCATGCTCGAGCATGTCTACGAACGCAGTCTTGATCTGGGGGCTGCGGATGTCCATATCGTATTTGGGCATGGCGGTGAACATTTGCGAGATTATTGCCAGGACTTCGATGTTGAATGGGTGCTACAGGAACAGCAACTGGGCACTGCACATGCCGTGCAGCAGGCAAGTCCGGGGCTGGAGCCCGACGAAATTGTGCTGATTCTCTATGGCGATGTGCCGCTGATTAAATCGGAGACGCTGCGGCAACTGATTAATCATGTTGCTGATGATGATATTTCCCTGTTGACCGTCAACCTGGAGGATCCAGCCGGTTATGGCAGGATCATCAGAGACGAAGGCCGGGTTATTGCCATCGTCGAGCATAAGGATGCGACAGCAGAACAGTTGCAGGTTAACGAAGTTAATACCGGTATTCTTGCGGTTCGGGCGGGTTATCTCAATGAGTGCCTGAGCAAGATCGACAACAATAATGCACAGGGTGAGTACTACCTCACGGATATCATCGAGATGGCTGTTAACGACGGCAACAGCGTGATTACAACTCAGCCAGACAACTCGTACGAAGTTGAAGGCGTGAATGATCGCGTACAGCTGGCGAGACTGGAGCGGATCAAGCAGCGTGAAATCATCGAAAACATTATGAAAAATGGCGTTACCGTAATTGATCCATCACGCGTTGATGTTCGCGGTGAGCTTAACATTGGCAGCGATTCAACCATAGACGTTAACTGTCTATTTGAAGGCAGGGTTGATATCGGCAGTAATGTAAGCATCGGTGCCGGTTGTGTCATTAGTAACAGCCGAATTGCTGATGGCTGTGTGATTAGTCCCTACTCCATCATTGAAAACGCTGTTATCGACGACAACGTTGATGTTGGACCATTCGCGCGTTTACGCCCCGGAACTACGCTGAAACAAAACAGCAAGGTCGGTAATTTCGTTGAGGTAAAAAACACCGAACTCGGTACTGGCAGTAAGGCCAACCACCTGACTTACCTGGGTGATTCCGAAATCGGCAGTAATGTGAATATCGGGGCTGGCACCATCACCTGTAATTATGACGGGGCCAACAAGCATAAAACCGTAATCAAGGATGGCGCCTTCATTGGCTCAGATACGCAACTGGTTGCACCGGTCACAGTTGGCAAAAATGCGACTGTCGGTGCAGGATCAACCATTACCAGGGATACAGAAGACAACGAATTGACCCTGAGCCGCACCCAGCAGAAAACCGTTAAAGGCTGGAAGCGGCCAACTAAAGGTTAAATATCAATCACTTAGGTGAGTCAGTACAGATTCACGTGTTGTGGATATGTTGTGGATAATTAGAGCGCACCGGTATCAGTGAATCGCATGCATAGCCGCGCAATCAGCCACCGCGATTTAATTCGCGCTCGAGAATAATTATCATTTAATCAATAAGTTAAGAGCCTTTCCTAAACTGAAAACATAAGAAATCTTGACAACAACAGCATAATATATTAGAATTTTCTTATATTCATGTTTAATGATTTATTATGATTTTAAGCATACTCAACAAATTCAGACATACACTTGCCGGCCTCGTTTTGGTCGGTATGGTAGTGCCTGCAAATGCCTCTAGCAATGCAGATGTTTGCTCACCTTTTCAGGGTGGCAAGGTGGATTCTGCTGTTGTACAACACATGCTGGATGCTGCTTCAAAGGGGCAGCTTTACCAGATTCAGTCTGACACATCCCGTATTGGTTTTTGTATCGATAGCCCTATTGGCCTGATTGAAGGTGACTTCAAGCAGTTCCAGGGTGGTTTTACCATGGAGCAGCAGGCCGGTGATAACCAGGGCAAGGCCTTATTCAGGGTTGAAACCGGTAGTGTCGATGTTTCAAATTCATTTGTTCGCAACATGCTTGAGGGTGAATCCTTCCTGGATAGTGAGCATTTTCCGGAAATGCTGTTTGTCAGCAAAGGCTTTTACTGGGTTAATGAAAACGAAGCCGTTCTGGTCGGAGACCTGACTATTCGCGATGTCACTCGAACCGTCGGTTTCCATGTCGAAATGATCGAACAGGAAAGCGAGATTGGCCAGGACGGGCAGTTGGTACAGGTAAAGGCATCGACCCGTATCAGTCGTGCTGCTTTCGGCATCATCAGTATGTCGAGTGTGGTTAGCGACGATATCAGCTTGTGTATGCAAGTTGAAGCTGTCCGTTACAGCGCATAAATATTCACAAAATGTTCAAAAAATAGTAAGCAATTTATACTATAAGTATATTAGTAGAAACTAATTTGTGAGGTGCAGGATGCGCACATTTGTAAATATTACTTCCGCCAGCTTTTCTTTACTGGCGCTACTGGCTGCTTCAGTGGTATCTGGTCAGGAAAAGCATGCTGATAACGATCAGTATCAAATTGTTCCAGAGACCGTAATGACGGGATTTTGCCAGCAAGATGCTGAGGGTAATACAGACGCTGTATTTCTTGATGCTGAGAAAGGTATAACTTTGTGGAGAAACTACTCTCCGGATAATGCCAACAGCAATGCCTCGCCATTAATGCATGAGCACTATGCAGAGCAGCTGTCATCGTTAACATTTAACTTTACGCAAAACACTCTTGATCGTAACACCCGTATGTTACCGGGCGTTTTAAAGTTCAAAGACATGAGTCAGGATGTCATTCTTGATGTAGATATGTCTGAAAGTACTGTCACAACAGGACTAAAAGGTGAGATCCAGCTGATTGGTACCCTGTCCTTGAGACCGGCTTCGTCTTCCGATACTTCAGCAGAATCAAAACATGATGGTGGTTTGAACTTTTGTGTAGCCATGCAGGCCAGAACAGATAAAGCTTCTGAAGCTTATGCAATGGAACAGATGATGTTCAGTACCAGGTAGGGAAACAGCAATGTTTAGTAAAAACGTAATTCTATGGGCATTGGTATCCGCGCTGATAATCAGTCCGCTGTTGTCGATTGCAGAAGAAGTGGTTATGCAAGAAGACAGCAGCACCGATGTATGTGCACCGTTTGCGAATGGAAAAGTCGATGCCGATATGTTTCAGCACATGCTTGATGCCGCCAGTAAGGGACAGTTGTACCAGATAGAAGCAGTCTCTTCACGTATGGGCTTTTGTATTGATACACCGCTTGGGTTGATAGAGGGTAATTTCAAGGAATTTAAAGGTGGTTTTACCATTGAGCCCAACAAGAAAGGTGTTTCCGGACAGGCAATGATGGTCGTCGAAACCGAGAGCATGGAAGTCCCGGGCCAGCTGATCCGCTCATTACTGGAAAGTGAGTCGTTTCTTGATAGTGAACATTATCCCGAGATGTTGTTTGTGAGTCGTGGCTTTTACTGGTTGAATGAAAAGGAAGCGGTACTGGTTGGCGATCTGACCATTCGCGATGTTACTAAACAGGTTGGCTTCCATGTCGTCATGGAGGAGCTGGATGAGGAACCAGGGGAATCTAGCCAGCGTATATATGTAAAGGCTTCAACAAAGATTCGTCGTTCTGAATTCGGCATTATCAGCATGGCACCGATGGTCAGTGATGATCTGAGCCTGTGTATGCACGTAGAAGCCGTACGCTACCAGAATACAGATAATACCTAGATTTGAATTGTGGCATTCAACCTGGCAGCTGATTTGTAACAGCGCCGTATGAAAGAAGGGCTGCTATTAGCAGCCCTTCCCTGTTCTCAATAAAAAAAGCAGCCTTGTTCCGATTAACTGCATCCTTTAGGACGGGGTAAGCCGGCGATCTTGTTCGCGCACTTAATCAAACCCGTTGGAAACAGTGAGTAGATGTATTTCTGATCACTGCGGTCTTTACCGTACTTTTTCTTCATAATCTTTGAAAACGCACGAGGCTCACATACGGCCCCATTATCGATGAAGTATTCGCGTGCTTCATTGATGATATCCCAGTGCTCCTGGGTGAGTTCATCAATTTTCTCGTTTTTAGCGATTTCGACGGCAAGTTCTTCGCTCCACTCGTCGAGATTTTCCAGCCAGCCAGCTTCGCTGAGTTGAATAATCTGGCCATTGACCTCTGCTTGCATATTCAGGCTCCATAATAACCTAGTAAATTAGTCGGGTATTATATATAAACGGGGCTGGGATAAATAGGTTATTTTTTGTGTGGTTTTTCTGGTCATAATTGGCCTAGCGCACGAGCTGTTGCTCTACTTCGTCGCGCCTGGCATGGCCTTCGAGGAGCTCGATCAGTGTCAGGGTAAAATCCATCGCAGTGCCGGGGCCGCGCGAGGTCACGATTTTGTCGTCAATCTCGATGGCAGCGTCAGAAACCGCGATATCGGAATCACCCAGTGCAGCGAGCACACCCGGGTAGCCGGTGGCCTTTTTGCCTTCGAGTAAACCGGCCTGTGCCAGGGCCTTGGGTGCGGCACAGATGGCTCCGATATATTTTCCTTCTGCAGCATGATTTTTTAACAGTTTTTGTATGTTTTGATTATCACGCAGGTGGTCGGCACCCGGTAAACCGCCGGGTAATACAATGAGATCGAACAGCTCATCACTTACAGCTTCGATCGTGGTGTCCGGGATAAGCGTTGTGCCGCGAGATGCTTTTACCGGCTGGTTGTCTAATCCTGCCGTGGTGACATCAACGCCGGCGCGTACCAGCAGATCGGTTATGGTGATGGCTTCGAGTTCTTCACAGCCCTGGGCCAGAGGTACCAGTACTCGCGACATTGTTCATGTTCTCTCTAGTTTGTTTTTTATTGATCAGCTCCGACACGGCAACCAGCTTGATATTATTGTCTTCTAACTGTTTCAGGTTGTCCTGGATAAATTGCAGCGTCAGTGGATGCGGATGAGCAATCGCAATGGCAAACCCGGACTCATTGGCGCGTTGCACAAAACGTTCAAATTGTCTGCTAATCGTATCGATACGGAAATCCGGGTCAAGAAATATGTCACGAGGCATATGTGGAATTGCGTGCTTCTCTGCAAACTGGCTTGCTATCGATTTACGCGTCGTTCGGCTATCAACGAAGTACAGGTTGTTGCGTCGGGATAACTCGGCCATGAGCCAGTCCATATGACCGGGATGTTGTGTCAACAGGCTGCCCATATGGTTGTTGACTCCCTTGATGTGTGGAATAGAGCCGAGGTTCGCATCAAGCTGGGAAAGAAACTGTGACTTGGTCATGTGCAGCGTTAACGTACCCGCGGTTGGTGAATGGTGTTCCACAGATTGCAGAGGCAAGTGCAACATGACCTCATTGCCCTGCTGATGCGCCTGTTCCGCCAGCGACCTGGCAAAGCGGGTGTGAGGTAGTATAGCTATGGTAACAGGTGCATCGATTTCAAGAACCTGTTCGCCACTTATCAGGCTGTTGCCGAGGTCGTCTATGATGATGCTGGCGTATTTCTCAGCAAGTGCCTGTGGCTGGGCAATAAAAAAGGCGACCAGTAAATATAAAATAACTGATCGCCTTGTTGATCTCGGCCCTGTCATGCCTTACCGGTTACTCAGGATCGATTGTAGAGACTCAGACCTTTGAGCAATAGCAGTGCTTCGTGCAGCTGGTAGTCTTCTGTCGCCAGTACTTTACCGTTCTTCTTGGCCTCGTCCGATTCATCTTCAGCATTCTTGATAGCCTCATCGGATTTGGTTGGATTACTGATGTGATTATTCAGGTCAGATTCCTTGATGCGTGTTATAGAATCGTCATCAGCTGATGTGACCGTGTACTTATCAAGAATGATATCCGGTGTAATGCCCTCGCCCTGTATTGAGCGACCAGCCGGTGTAAAGTAACGCGCTGTTGTTATCTTAACAGCACCGCCGCTTCTGAGTTCCTGGATGGTCTGTACCGAGCCTTTACCGAAAGACTTGCTGCCCATAACGATGGCACGTTTATGATCCTGCAAGGCACCGGCAACGATTTCCGAAGCAGATGCAGAGCCACCATTAATCAGGACAACGACGGGTGCGCCATCAAGAACATCGCCTGGCTTGGCATTGTATTCATAGTGTGAGTTATCAATGCGCCCTTCTGTGTAAACCAGTTTGCCCTTGTCGATAAACATGTCTGACACTTCGGCAGCTGCATTGAGCACGCCACCCGGGTTATTACGCAGGTCGAGGATAAGCCCTTTCAATTCGGCCTTGTTCTCTTCTTTCAGCTTGTTGATGGCGTCCAGCAGCTGCGGCGCGGTTTTTGACTGGAAGTTGCTGATACGTATGTAACCATAGCCTGGATCCAGCATACGGTTCTTGACGCTTTTAACCTTGATAATGTCTCGCGTCACAACGAATTTAAGCGGCTTGTCTTCACCGTCGCGAACCACGGTAAGCTCAATGTCAGTGCCGGGTTTGCCGCGCATGACTTTCACTGCTTCATTCAGGGTCATGCCCTTCACGGTTTTGTCATCCAGGCGAATAATCAGGTCACCCGATTCAAGACCGGCTTTATAGGCCGGCGTATCATCAATCGGCGAGATAACCTTGACGAAGCCATCTTCCATACCGACCTGTATACCCAGGCCGCCAAATTCACCGGAAGTGCCGATGCGAAGTTCGTTGTATTCGTCGGCATTCAGGTAGGTTGAGTGCGGATCGAGACCAGACAACATGCCGCGGATGGCATGTTCCAGTAAGGCTTCGTCGGTTACATCTTCAACGTAGTCGGATTTGATACGTGAAAAAATATCTGAAAAATTACGTAACTGATCAAGTGGCAGGCCTTTGGCCTCTTCTTTATTGGCCAGCACGTTGCTCGTTAATGACGCGCATACTCCGAGGAATATGCCGAAGACCAGTACCAGCGTGGTCTTGAATTGTTTGCTCATGTAGCTCTCCAGGCCGTCAGGGCCGTACATCAATACTATAGTCCACTTGGATCGAAAATCGAAGTCGACTGAATCATTATATTATAGAGTCACAGAATGTGCCCTTGTTCCCGATGAGCGTATTATTGAGTGCTGGCGGCATATTTTGCCGATTTTGAGCACCATTTCTTGGGATTGACCGGCTTGCCACGCGAGCGTATTTCGAAATATACGCCGGGAAGCGGCTGTCCACCGCTGTCGCCGGTGGTGGCGATAACATCACCGGCATTGACCCAGTCACCGGGCTGTTTGAACAGCGACTCGTTATGTCCATACAGGCTCATGTAGCCGTCACCGTGGTCGATGATGGTGATAAAGCCGAAGCCCTGCAACCAGTCAGCAAACGCCACACGACCGCGACTCACCGCCCGGACCGGGCTGCCATATTCGGCACCGATGAGGACGCCATTCCATTTCAGGTCACCCTGGTTACGCGACTGGCCAAACCGAGCCAGAAACGGGCCCTTGGCGGGCCACGGCAATTTGCCTTTCTGTTGCTTGAACGGGCGAGCGGCTGATGGTCCCTGCGGAATATCGGCGAGTAGCTCGCCAAGGGACATCAACAGATTTTCGATACGACCCCGGCTGACCTCCAGTTCGGAGAGGTTTTTCTCCTGGTTGTTGATTTCACGGTTAAGTCGCGCCAGCAGCTGGTTGCGCTTGAGTCGCTGTGCATCGAGAGAGCGTTTCTGTTTCTTTCGCCTCGTCAGAGACTTTTCCTGGTCTGACAATGCCGCGTTAAGACTCGCCTCAATACGTTGTTTTTGTTCAATATTTTCTATAAATAGCGCAATTTGTTCCTGCCGGGCGCGGTTAAGGTAGTCAAAGTACACCATCACCCGCCCCATTTCCGCCGGTTGTTGCTGGTTCAGCAGCATTTTTATCTGTTCCTGGTTGCCGACGGCATAGGCCGCACGTATCTGGCCACCGAGCTGTTCCCGCTGCAGTTTCAGTTTTGCATTGACCTTGTTCAATTCACTTTTTTGCCTGGATATGTCCTGATTCAGTGATTTGATCCGGGCTTCGGTGCTTTGCAATGCAAGGGCATTTTTACTGATCTCCCCCTCGAGTTTTTTCAGGTCGGTAACGACATTTCCACGCTTGTATCGCGTGGTTTTCAGGTGTTTTTTTACCTTATCGATGCTTTTATGCAGCTTTTCGAGTTTTTGTTCGTAATGCCTGTAATCCTCAATTTCCTCGCTCGCGCTTGCGGATGAGACCATCAACAGGCCGAAAAGCAGGAATCCACCGATACAGGTTTTGATCGGTGTAAACGACGTAATGAGATTTTTCATGCCTGACTCGACGTTTGAACCTTAAATCAAGCTTAAAAACGTAAAAAATAATGCCATTTTTAGAAAATTCGATATTTATATTCGATAAAAAATGTGTATTATTCTATCGCTGTTTACTTATATAATTATAAATTAGATATATCAGGAATCACCTATGATGAACGCTGTAGATATTGAAGATCCAATTTTGATGACGCGCGAAGAAGACATTAACCGTGCTTCGCGCTCGCTTAAAGCCATGTCACACCCACTCAGACTCAAGATTCTTTGTACGCTCGGTGATCAGGAAGTGAGTGTACAGGATATCGTTGAAGCCGTGGGTACCTCACAAAGCAATATTTCACAGCACCTTGCTATCTTGCGTGACAAGGGCATCCTGGCGTCACGCAAGGACGCTAACAAGGTTTACTATCGGGTCGGCGACACTCGCACCTTACGCCTGATTGGCATGATGCAGGAAGTATTCTGCTCAGCGAAAAGAATTCATGATTAATCGCTGATTTTCCAACTCGCACCCTGCTGTTTGATTTATACTCCGTGTCCCCATGGAACAGATTATTGAATTCGCTGGTAACCACCCTTTCCTGATTGGTGCGTTCGTTGTTGTCCTGATTATGGTCATCAAGGCCGAGCTGGATCATCAGACCAGCCGCTCATGGCAAGTGGATCCAACGGCAGCTATCCGCCTGATGAACAATGACGATGCGCTCGTACTGGATGTCCGTGAAGCCAAGGATTTTGGTGAGGGTCATATCAAACAGGCGCAGAACGTCCCGTTTTCAGCGCTGAAAGACAAGATTGATTCACTGAGTAGCGACAAGAGCACACCGATACTGGCTTACTGCAGAAGCGGTAACATCTCGGGCAAGGCCTGCCGACTGTTAAAAGGCTCTGGTTATGAAAACGTACATAATCTTTCTGGCGGGATCATCGGCTGGCAGGATGCAAATTTACCAGTCACCAAAAAGTAATTCGTATCAGACAATATTGAGAACACATCATGGCAGAAGAAAACCAGCAAGGCCAGGCACCGGAGCAGCAGTTTGCGATCCAGAAACTGTATTTGAAAGATGTTTCTTTCGAGTCACCAAATGCACCGACCGTGTTCGCCGATGGCGAGTGGCAGCCTGAAGTCAATGTCCAGCTAAACAGTAAAAACCAGGGCATTGCTGATGACACTTATGAAGTTGACCTGAAGATTACGGTGACTGCAAAACAGGGCGAAAAAACAGCGTTCCTGGTGGAAATTACACAGTCTGGTATTTTCACTATTGCCGGCTTTCCACAAGAAGGCCTGCATGGCATGTTAGGCGCGTTCTGCCCGGAAACCCTGTTCCCCTTTGCGCGTGAAGCGGTTGCAGAACTGGTTAACAAGGGTGGTTTCCCGCAACTGTACCTGGCCCCGGTTAATTTCAATGCGCTCTATACGCAGCAACTTCAGCAACAGCAGGCGGCATCAGCCCCGGCGCAGGATACGGCACACTAAGTCGATACGTGAGCAGCACGCAGAAGTCAGTCGCTGTTCTTGGTGCCGGTTCATGGGGAACGGCCCTGGCTATTCATCTTGCACGTGCCGGTCTCGATGTGCGTTTATGGGGCAATCACGCCGAACATATCGAACAATTGCAGCGTGACGGCAGTAACGAGCATTATTTACCCGGCATTGAGTTCCCGCCGACGTTAACCTTATACACAAGTCTGCAAGAAGTGCTCAAGGGTGAGTTGCTTGTACTCGTTGTTATTCCCAGTCATGCCTTTCGTTCATTTTTTCATGAGTCTGCAAACCTGTTCCATAAAGATATGTCGATTGCCTGGGCCAGCAAAGGTGTAGAAGAAGGTACGGGTAAGCTTTTACACGAAGTTATCAACGAAGAAGTTCCACAGTGCAAAAAACTTGCGGTGATTTCGGGGCCGACGTTTGCTGGTGAAGTCGCGCGTAATATGCCGACAGCTATCACAGTGGCTTCTGATACCGAAGAAGTGGCTAACGAATGGCGTGATTGCCTGCATACGGGTTACTTTCGGGCTTATACCAGCGATGACATGCCGGGTGTTGAGCTTGGTGGTGCACTGAAGAATGTACTGGCCATTGCTGCCGGCATTGCGGACGGACTAGGTTTTGGTGCCAACTCACGTGCGGCCCTGATAACGCGTGGACTCGCCGAGCTGATGCGCCTGGGTGAGGCGATGGGATGTAAGCGGGAAACCTTTATGGGGCTTGCGGGCCTGGGTGACCTGGTACTGACCTGTACCGATGACCAGTCACGCAACCGCCAGACGGGCCTGTTGCTGGCCAGGGGCCTGAACAAGGAAGAAATTGCTATCGAAATTGGCCAGGAAATCGAAGGCGTACGCACCTCGCAGGAAGCTGTACGGCTGGCTAAAATGCACAAGGTCGAGCTGCCGATTATCGAGCAGGTACACAAGGTGCTCTATGAAGGTTTTCATCCACATGATGCAGTCCAGATTCTACTCGAACGGCGTTCGATCGCCGAACTTCTATAATCAATAAATCTTTGTTTATAAAAAGGATTTAATGTGCTGCGCGGGTGCGCATCTGGGCAAAACCATTCTGCCTGAGTGCTTCGTAGACAATCACGGCTACCGCATTGGAAAGGTTCAGGCTGCGACTATGCTCCAGCATGGGTATGCGTAAGACCGAATTCGCCGAGCGGCTTTCCAGATAGCTTTCGGACAATCCCCGGGTTTCCGGGCCAAACACGAAAATATCTCCGGGCTT
Source organism: Gammaproteobacteria bacterium (assembly GCA_029287435.1). Taxonomy (GTDB): domain Bacteria; phylum Pseudomonadota; class Gammaproteobacteria; order SZUA-229; family SZUA-229; genus JABDQW01. The sequence continues at coordinate 15,020 of JARFRD010000002.1, read as the reverse complement.
GAATTGCACATCGCTATAGCATGTTTGTCCACGCGTGGAGATGGCATAAACATCACCCGACAGACTCTTTTTCAAGGCAGCCATATCCGGATATGTTTTTACGCTGGCCCATTCATGATAATCGAGACCCGCTCGCCTGAGCTTTTTCTCATCCAGATCGAAGCCGAGAGGCTCTACCAGGTGCAAGTGGCACCCGGTATTGGCACACAGGCGAATGATATTACCGGTGTTCGGGGGTATTTCAGGCTCAACCAGGACGATATGGAACATGGGCGCATTGTAGCGCGTTAACCGTGACGTAAAAGTGTTACGAAGCGCTTTTCTGTAAAAAGCAGTGCTTTTGAAGTGTGTCCAGGGTATTTATCAAAACAACGCGCTGAATTAGGCTCGATACCACATTATTAATAAAGTGTTCTGCTATATAAGGTGTATGAACGACTGTTTTACTAAAAACGGGTCGGCGTATGCCTGAACATGCAATGAAGGCTAATGCTGAACAGCTTGAGACTCTGCTGCTCGTGGATGATGATCCACTGATTGCAGAGAGCCTCGAGTTTATTCTGTCGCAACATTTTCACGTGCTCACGGCGGATAGCAGGGCAGCGGCGAGTGCGCTCATGACGCAGTCAGAATCGACGGGTATAGCACTGGTCGACCTGGGTCTGCCGCCGTATCCACACAAGCCGGATGAGGGGTTTGAGCTGATCAGGGAATTGATCAGCAGAAATCCACACATGAAAATTCTGGTGTTATCGGGGCAGGATGAAGATGTGAATATCCAGCATGCACTGACGCTCGGTGCGGTTGATTTTATCGCCAAGCCAGCTGACCCCGATTTATTGTTATCCCGGTTACAGCACCACCAGCGGTTACTGGATATCGAGATCCAGCGTGATGTTCAGACGGATGCCGGTATTATCGGCGACAGCCTACCGATACAGGCAGTGAAAAACCAGATCCAGCAGTTTGCGGGCTCACCGTTTCCGGTGTTAATCGAAGGTGAGTCGGGTACGGGTAAGGAAATGATAGCCCGTGCCTTGCATGACAAAAGCGTGCGCAGCAATTATCCCTACATGGTGATTAATTGCGCGTCTATCGCACCTGAACTGCTGGAAGCCCAGCTATTCGGACATCGTAAGGGAGCATTTACCGGTGCTGACCGGGAGCACAAGGGGTTCTTCGTGGAAGTGGGCGAGGGTACACTGTTTCTGGATGAGATTGGTGAGCTTCCACTTGAATTACAAAGCAAACTGCTGCGCGTGCTGGAAACCGGTGAGTTTTACCGGGTAGGTGAAACGCAGATGCACAAATCCCGTGCCCGCATCGTCACTGCAACCAACAAGGTATTAAGTGAAGAAGTGGTGGAAGGTCGCTTTCGTGCCGACCTTTACCATCGATTAAGTATCCTGCACATCAGTGTGCCGTCGTTGCGTGAGCGTAATGATGACAAGATGCTGTTACTCGACCACTTTCAACAGGTTTATGCAGACACGGTCAAGCCGATCACGCTTGATCAAGATGCGTCTGAACTATGGCGTAGTTACAGTTTCCCCGGAAACGTGCGGGAACTCAGAAACATCGTTATCAGGCTGGGCACGAAGTACCCGGGCGCAACAGTAACACGATCACAATTGAACAATGAGCTTGAAACGCAATTGTCTGCCGAGGCGTTAAACGACCAAAGCACAACAATCAATGATAGCTATATTGTAAGCATGATTGAGGCGGGCGAGCTCAGGCTCGATGAATTGCTCGGTGATATCGAAAGTCGCTGTATTCGGATTGCGCTGGAAAAAAATAATAACAACGTAAGCAAAGCGGCAGAGGCCCTGCATATTAATCGAACAACTCTATACAGCAGGGTGCAAAAACTGGGGGATAACAAAAATGTATCTTGAACATTTTGGCCTTGAAAGACAGCCGTTCAAAATCACGCCGGATACCAGCCTGTTTTATGAAGGCAGTAAGCGCGGCGCCGCCCTGGAAGCATTAATGTATGCAATCAGATCAGGTGAAGGCATCATCAAGGTTGTAGGAGAAGTCGGCAGCGGCAAAACCATGTTGTGTCGTATGCTCGAGGTTCGACTGGCCGACAGTATTGATGTTGTCTATATCGCAAACCCAAGCCTGTCACCAGACAACATCCTGCACGTGATTGCTCATGAATTACACCTGGATGTCAGCAGCGATGAAAGCAAGCTCAGCGTGATGCAAAAACTGCAGGATTACCTGTTAAAGAAGCACGCCGATAACCGACAGGTCGTACTCTTTGTCGAAGAAGCGCAAAGCATGCCGGTGGAAACGCTGGAAGAGATCCGCCTGCTGAGTAACCTCGAAACTGACCAGCACAAGCTGCTTCAAATGGTTTTGTTCGGACAACCCGAACTCGACGAGAAACTTTCACAGCCGCAGATACGTCAATTGAAAGAACGTATTACTCACGGCTTTTATCTCGATCCATTCCCGCCAAAAGACACGCTCGATTATCTGAACTTCCGTTTGCGCGCGGTTGGTTATAAAGGCCCAAGTCTGTTCAGTCAGCGTACCGCAAATGCGGTCGAAAAATACTCTGGTGGCCTGTCAAGAAGGATCAACATCATTGCTGACAAGGCATTGATGGCCTCTTTTTCAGAAGGTGGACACGAGGTCAGTTCAAAACATGTAGCAACTGCAGCAAAAGACAGTGATTAACGCACGGCGAAAAACATGCGCCCATGGATTAACGGGGCGGGTGCTGTCAATTTACTCGTGTTAGCAGTATGGCTTGGAACCTTGTTACCGCTTAAGGATAACAAGTCACCTGTGTTGGTCGATACAGCTTCACATATGGAAGTACCTAAAGGCGTAACGGCTAACACAGCGCAAGCTGCAGATGCGACGACGACAGATGCCAGTGCTGAGCCACGCATCTCACCAACCAGGCTCGATCAGCGCCTTAGCGAAACTGAAAAATGGTTACGCCAGGCAGATAGCGGAAATTACAGTATTCAACTGTTTATGACACGTATTGCTGATGCCAAAGCTGTCGAATCGTTCCTTAAAAACAGGTCCGGTGTTCTTGAATTTGAAAAGATTTACGTCTATGAAACTAAGATCGGCGGTAGTCGTATGTATAGCGTACTTTATAACGATTTTGAATCGCTAACCACGGCCCGCACGACGCTTCAAAACCTGCCTGATTCATTAAAAGCCAGCAAGCCATACTTGCGGCGTGTTAGTGCGTTGAAGAAAGATCTTATAGCGGCAGGATAAGCAAGAAGCAGCTTCGAATCGACAGGGGATCGAGTCATTGGAAATCAGATGAACATGTATACTATAAAAACCGGTATTATCTTTGGGCTAACCATTCTGAGTGGATGTGGGGCTTCAAACCCGCCTGAGGTTTCAGACGGTCACCTGATCTTTGATGAACCTGCGGTCGAGAGCATACCTGCGCCCGTTGCACAGGTGCCTGTATTGCCAAAGCCACAGGAAAGACCCGAACTCGAAACCTATACGGTTGTTGTGCATGATGTGCCAGTTCGTGAACTGCTGTTTTCAATGGCGCGCGATGCGGATTTGAACCTGGATATCGATAATACAATCTCGGGCAAGGTAACAATGAATGCCATTGATCAAACCTTGCCGAGAATTCTGGACAGGATTTCGCAACAGACTGACATCCGCTACAGCCTGGTCGACGATACACTGGTTGTTAAATCAGATACGCCGCACCTCAAGACCTACAATATCAGTTACCTGAATGTATCTCGTACCAGCACGGGTACTGTTGAGGTTTCATCAGAAATTCAATCTACAGGCACGGGTAATGTTGAAAGCGGCGCGAGTGGTGCCAGTGGCGGCGGTAGCGGCGGCGGTAATGACTCAAACTCACTTGTGCAAAACAGCTCGACTAACCAGTTCTGGAAAACACTGACGATCAATATTGCCAGCATTATCGGCGAACAAGTTAAAGCCAGTAAAGGTGATGATGTCCTTACCAGCGATCGGATTATCGTTAACCGCGAGAGTGGCATGTTAGCGGTCAAGGCGACCGCAAAACAGCACGTAGAGATTGGAGACTTTATTGACAAGGTGCTCGATAGCGTACAGCGACAGGTGTTGATCGAAGCCACCATTGCCGAAGTTCAGTTAAGTGACCGTTACCAGGCAGGTATCGACTGGACCCTGGTAACCAGCGACCCCAACACCACGGCCACCCAGGATCTGCTCGGTGGTAATCTGGGACAAACGCCATTTTTCTCGTTTAACGTCGCAGAGACCATCAGTGGTAATCCATTGAATGTCACGCTTAAAGCGTTGGAAACGTTTGGTGATGTCAAGGTGTTGTCCAGCCCGAAGGTAATGGCCATCAACAACCAGAGCGCTATTCTCAAGGTTGTTGATAACGAGGTGTATTTCACCACGGATGTTGAGGCAGTGCCCGGATCTGTAAACCAGAATTCTCTGGTAACGGTTGATACCGATGTGAACACAGTGCCCGTAGGTTTTGTGATGTCAGTAACGCCATTCATTGATCAGCATGAAACGGTGACACTGAATGTGCGCCCAACAATTTCACGCATCATAGGTTTTGTTGCTGACCCCAACCCACAGCTCGCTGATGCGGGAGTGACGAGCGAGATTCCCGTGATCCAGGTTCGTGAAATAGAATCAGTGCTCAAGATTGAAAACGGTGATACCGCTGTGATCGGTGGTTTGATGCAGGACCAGATCGATAAAACAACATCAGGCGTGCCGATATTATCCAGCATCCCATGGTTAGGTGCATTGTTCCGTTACCAGGATGATAAGTATGCAAAATCAGAGCTGGTTATTTTCATCCGTCCCGTGGTCACGAAAGATGCCTCTTTGACGGGTGATTTCAAGGAGTACCGCAAGTATCTGCTCGAAGAACTGCATACTAAAAACGATAAGAAGTTAACCACAGCCGAAGCTGGTGATGACCAGTCAGAACAAAGCACTCAGTAAATGTTGTTTTGATCAAGATTGACATAGAGTACAAAGATGAGTCTGTTACTGGATGCCCTGAAAAAAGCTGCAGAAGACAAGCAGAAAGCTGATGCTTCAGGTGTGTCCGAAACAGAAGATCAGGCTTTATCTGACGTAGATGAGGCGGTCTTACAGGCTGAACAACCAGTCGATGCAACACAATCACAGATAACGTCCGTCGATCTTGATATTGATGATAGCTCAGAGCCGCCAGAGTTAGAGCTTGACGATGATGTTCTGGAGCTAGAAAGTGAATCGCCGATACAGGACGTTCCAGATACTGGTGCGGAAAAAATTGAGCCAGCACCGGTTGCACAACGCCAGGATACAACCCAGGTAACCGCTACACCGTCCACGGTTACCGATGAAGCCTTACAACTGCTGATACGAAAAACCAATAGTGAATATAAAAAATCACGTTTCGTTCTGTGGGGCGGCGTTGCCACGGTGGCGCTTGTGCTCCTCGCGCTGGGTGGACTGTATTTTTATACAGAGATGAATAATGAAATAGAAATGATGCAGCGCAAGCACCAGATTGCGCTTGCCTCACTGCAGGCTAAAACAAAGATTGAAGAGAACCTGACATCACTTGCCGCTGTGCCGGCCAGCACTTCAAAAAGCGAGCAGCAGGACAGCGCAGGCACTAATACGACAAAACCTGCACAGGTTAAGGCACCCAAAAGTCAGGCGGCATCGGGTGTTGTTACGAACAAACCTGAAACGTTCACCGTAACCAGACAGGAGAAGCGCGACCCGATCAGCGTCAAGCTAAACCAGGCATGGATGGCATATCAGCAGCAGGATTATGAACTGGCCGCTAAAACATATCGCGCCGCACTCGAGCAGGAGCCGAATAATCATGATGCCATGCTCGGTGTAGCTGCTGTTGCGTTACAGCAACAGGACATCGAGACCGCGCGTGATACTTATATCCGTCTGCTTCAGCGTGACCCAAAAGACCCGCATGCACATGCCGGTCTCGCCAATATTGCGCAGATGTATGGTGCAAATTTGAGTGAAAGTAAACTCAAACAACTGATCGAGCATCGTCCTGATGATTCACATCTGCAGTTTGCGCTGGGGAATCTGTATGTACAGAAACAGAGCTGGCCGGAAGCACAACAGGCCTTCTTTAATGCCTTACAGAATGACAGTCAAAATCCGGACTATGCCTACAACCTGGCTGTGAGTCTCGACCATCTGGGTAAATACCGCGAGGCCCGTGGTTATTACCAGGATAGCTTGCGGCTGGCGGCTGGTAAGAACATCAACTTCTCAGTCGACTCGGTCCAGAAACGAATAGCATTGCTGGGAGCACGCGAATAGCCATGAACGCACCAGCAATGACAAAGAAAAAAAAGCGGCTTGGTGAAGAGCTCGTCGAGAAAGGCCTGGTGTCAGTTGACCAGGTCGATATTGCGCTCACCGAGCAGAAGAAAACAGGGCGACTGATCGGCGAAATACTCGTCAGTCTCGGGTTCGTTTCTGAATCCGTGATGCGCGATGTGCTCGGCAAGGTACTGGGTGTCGACAGTGTGGATCTTGCCAGTGTTATTCCTGACCAGGAAGCGCTGACACTGGTTCCCAAGGAAGTCGCCGATCGTCATACCATTATACCGGTCAGCTATGACGATGATGATCAGCAGCTGAAAATCGCAATGAAAAATGCGTCTGACCTGCTGGTGCTTGACCGCATCCATGCACTGGTTGGTCGCAAGATTGAAATTGTACCGATGGTCGCCGGCGAAGGCGAAATCAAGAAAGCAATCGACCAGTTCTACGGCTATGAGTTATCAGTCGATGGCATTCTTAACGAGATCGAGACCGGTGAAATCGATTATCAGAGTCTGGATACCATCGATGATGAATACAGTCAGCCATTGGTAAGACTGGTGGATGCAATACTGGCTGACGCGGTGAAGCGTGAGGCATCCGATATTCACTTTGAGCCCGAAGACGGCTTTCTGCGTTTACGCTATCGCATTGATGGCGTGATGCGACAGATTCGCAGTCTGCATAAGGATTACTGGTCTGCCATCGTTGTGCGCCTGAAAGTCATGTCAAACATGAATATCGCTGAAACACGTATTCCTCAGGATGGGCGTCTGAGCCTGCAGGTGCAGGGGCATCGTGTAGATTTTCGTGTGTCGGCACAGCCCACAACGCATGGTGAGAATATTGTACTGCGTGTACTGGATCGTGCAAAAGGTATCGTGCCACTGGAACAGCTTGGCCTAAATGAAGGCACTTTAAATGCATTACGCCTGATGATGGCACGTCCTGAAGGCATCATCCTGGTCACAGGCCCCACGGGTAGCGGTAAGACCACAACCCTGTATTCACTGCTGAATTACGTCAAGTCGGAACAGGTCAACATCATGACGCTGGAAGATCCTGTCGAATATCCGGTGGATATGATTCGGCAGACATCGGTCAACGAAGTCGCACGCATGGATTTCGCAAATGGTATTCGATCGATGATGCGTCAGGACCCCGACATTATCCTCGTTGGTGAGATTCGTGATGAAGATACGGCCGACATGGCATTCAGGGCAGCGATGACGGGTCACCAGGTGCTTTCGACACTACATACCAACTCTGCGATTGGTGCGATCCCACGCCTGCTCGATATTGGCGTGTTGCCGGACATTATGACGGGCAACATTATTGGCATTATCAGTCAGCGCCTGGTGCGCCTGTTGTGCCCGGAATGTAAAAAACCACGCGAAGCTGACGAGACCGACAGCAAGTTGCTTGGTGTTGAATATGTCAGCGAAGCACTGACGATATATGATGCTGCCGGTTGTCCACATTGTGATAACACGGGATATAAAGGTCGTGTCGCTATTATCGAGGCGCTGAGAATTGATAATGAGCTCGATGAATTGATTGCGAAACGTGCAACTCTGGGTGAGTTAAGAGCCTGCGCAAAATCGACGGGCTATAAATCGTTGGCAGATGATGCCATCAGGCGAGTACTGGATGGTGAAACGACCTTGCAGGAGGTTTCACGTGTGATCGACCTGACTCAGAGGTTGATGTAAGCATGCCGGATTACAAGTTCAAGACCATTGATGCTAACGGCAAGGTGCGATCAGACACCATGGTTGCGAGTAATCCCATGGAGCTTGAAAAACGCCTCGGTAGCATGGGATTTGACCTTCTCAGTTACAAGGAAAGTAAATTATCGCAGTCATTCCTGCAAAAAAAATCAATTACCCGACGTGAACTTATAAATTTCACCTTTCACGTAGAGCAGCTTACTAAATCAGGAGTACCTTTACTTGATAGCCTGAAAGATATCAGGGATAGCATTGAATATGGCCACTTTACAGACGTACTGCAAACAGTAATTGACGACATTGAAGGTGGTAAAACGTTTTCACTTGCGCTATCTGAGCACCCGCTGATTTTTGACAAGGTCTATGTGACCCTGGTCAGAGTGGGTGAAGAGACCGGTAATCTTGCAGAAGTGCTTAGAGATCTTGCAGAAACAATTATGTGGCAGGATGAGCTGGCTTCCCATACGAAAAAAATAATGATTTACCCGGCGATTGTATCGATTGTTGTTTTGGCCGTGGTCAGTTTTTTGATGATTTACCTGATGCCGCAGTTGCTGCCATTTATAAAAAACATTGGTAGTGAAATTCCAACACATACCAAGGTATTAATGGCTGTATCCAGTGCATTCGTCGAATACTGGTATCTGATTTTTACAGTACCGGTAGTTGTAATTGCTGGTGTCACCTTCATGGCAAAACGTAATGTGGGGTTACGCTACCTGCTGGATGGTCTGAAGCTGAAAATCTGGCTGATTGGGCCGCTTGCTTCAAAGATAAAACTGGCTCGATTCGCAAACTATTTTGCAATGATGTATAGCTCGGGTATTACAGTGCTTGATGCATTAACAATTTCTGAGGACATGGTAGATAACCTGGTACTCGAGGATTCCATAAATAAAGCGAGAGCAAGTATCGCGGAAGGCTCGCAGATAAGCGAAAGTTTCGAGAGTATCGGTGTTTTTCCTTCATTAATCGTGAGAATGATACGGGTGGGAGAGGATACAGGCGCAATGGATGAGGCCTTGTTAAATGTCAGTTACTTTTATAATCGCGAAGTTAAAGAATCGATTGAGAAACTGGAGCCGGCGATGATGCCGATCCTGACAGTGTTACTTGGCGGCATCATGCTATGGATTATGCTTGCCGTACTAGGGCCGGTTTACGATGCAGTGTCAAATGTTAAGGTTTAACGGATAGGATTGTGAAAAGAGTTTTCTATTTTTCAGGCCACAGGCTAACAGTCTTCCACTGGAGCGTAAAGTCGCTGTCCGGCGCATGTTCGTTCGAGCCAAACAGTGGCGGCTATGAAAAATTCAGACAATACCTGTTATCTTCTGCCAAGAGTTCTACAGCGATGCTGCTGGATGTTATAGAGGAAGATTTCCGAAAAGAGGTTATTCCGCATGTATTTGGTAAGGACAGGAAAGCAGTAATATCGAGGTTGATTGACCGTTATTATCGGGCGAGCAGGCAATATACCTATGCTGAAGTACAGGGTAGGTTGAAGACAGGACGAAAAGACGATGAGGTGCTTATTGGTGCCATTACCAATCCGGCACTAATCAAGCCATGGCTGGATATTATTGAAGAAAGTGATGTGCCGTTATCAGGCATCTGGAGTTTGCCGCTGGTCAGCAAAGATTTGTTACCAACTATAGGTGCTAAAAAAGGACCGGTTCTTCTGGTTAGTCAACAGGTCAACAGTAATCTGCGGCAGACATTCTTTATCGATGGAAAAATGATTTCCAGCAGACAGTCGGTAATCAATCAGGATGCTGCAAACATTACGAATATAGGTCGTCTGGCAAAGCCAGAAGTTGATCGTACTCTGACTTTCATGCGCAACCAGCACCAGGTTGAAGATGATGAGGTTATTCATGTTCACGTAATTGGATCAGATAGCCAGCTGGATTCTCTGACTGAATCATTTGAACCTGATCCCACACATGACTATCAAATTCATCGTATTAAAGATGTGCAGGACAAGCTGGGCATTAAAGGGCTGCCGGATAAATTTTCAGATGGTATTTTTTCCTGGTTAGCAGTCAATAAATTCAGCGCAAAGTCACACTATGGTGAAAGTAAGGAATTTAATCGCTTTTATCATTCTGTTTTATCTTCTGCGTTATATGCAACATCTGTGGTTGTAGTGCTTGCTGCTTTATTGATGATCGAATCGAATATATCTGAAGGTATGTCATTGAAAAGTTCAACAGACCTGCTGAAGCAGGAGTCAACAGAATTTAAACGTGTTTATAAGGAAAAATATGAGGCCTACGAGGAGCTGTTTTCTAATGCGGGATTAATGGACACGGCTGTAACGCTGGTCAGACAGATTGAAGCCAGTAGTGAAAATACGCCTATGGATTTTATGGTTGAGCTGAGCAAGATCATCAGTCAAGCCCATCTTGGCACGGTTTATATCGACAAGATTGAATGGTCTACCCGCCAGCTCGATTTGGCAAAGTCCAAAAAGAAATCCAGAAACAAACCTGTTGCTATAGCGTATAAAGAAACCAATCCAGCATCGAGTGACAGTATTCAGCATGTGGCTGTTGTTTCCGGAAGAATCCCCGTAGCTTCAGATAATTACAGAGAATCAGTCAATCATATTAATAATATTATTTCGGTTATTAGTGAAAATGAGCGTGTGGAAGATGTAAGTGCAATCAGTCTGCCGGTAGAAGTCAGATCAAGCAAGAAGTTTGCCTCTGAAAGCAAAACTTCACTTTCAGGAGAAGCGGCAGTATCAAAAGGAAATACAGGGGCTTTTTCTCTTCGGGTAATTATGAAGGCGCCAGAAAATGCATAAAAATCTGCACTCAACAACCAAAAAGGCTCTGGCCGTATTCATTGTTATTGCGCTGTCGATGGCAACGGTTGTTACTCTGTCTGATATGTATAAAGTGAAAGCAGACGAGGAGGAAATAAAGGCCAAGCGTGAAATGCGTAAATGGCGAAACAAGATAGAGGAAGCGAACAAAAATAACCAGATCCTGGTTAAGCATGAAAATACCTTTAAACAGCTAAAAGATAATTCGGTCATAGGGGATGAAAATCGTTTGAGCTGGGTAGAGGTCGTACAGAAAACAGCTCAATCCAGAGGAATGGCAACTGTTAAATACAGTATTTCAAACCAGGTGCTGCAGGAAAAAAAATCACTGGATAAGCGCTATAAGGGTATAGATGTTTTTAAGAGCACGATGTCGCTTGACATGAAGTTTATGCATGAGGGGGATCTGTTCGCGATGTTAAATGCATTACGCAGTCATGCGCGCGGGCTCAGTGTAGTTGATAAATGTGATGTGGAGTTAATCAATAAATCAGGGCTTGAACAGTTGAGCGCTGAAATGGCCAGGGAGAACATGAGGGCTTATTGCGAATTAAGCTGGTATACGCTGAAGAAAGCGAGCAAGGTGTAAGTATGCGTAAAGTAAACAAACTGGTCCTGGGATCGCTAGCGTGTTGCATGGTTCTGCCGCTGGTGTTGTCAGCAAGCGAGAAATATGGAGCAGATAACATTGATCGTCTTTTCACCAGTCCACAGGAAAGACAACAACTAGACGCCATGCGATCAGCGACATCAAATAATATCGAAGACAGGCCTGCTGTAACTGATGTTGAGTTAAATGGCGTAATGATACGTGAAGCTGGTAACAATGTTATATGGGTCAATGATAAAAGCTCCTTAAAAAGTAATAAAGTAGATGGCGTAAGAGTAAATCCAAAAGAAGTAAACAAGGAATCATACAAGGTTCCGGTAAAAACGGATGAACACCAGATCATGATGCAGCCTGGCCAGAGCTGGTCTGAGACAACAGGTACGGTTAAAGATAATTATTAACCGCACAAATTATGCGATCGCTTTATGTAGCTGGTAGGAACAGGCAGCAGGGAATAGCATTACTGCTTATTATCATCGTGATCGCATTAACTGCTATCACCTTTTTTATCTCGAACATGTCGGCACGAGACCTCGAGTTTGAAAACAATGCGCGAACAAATGATGCGCTAAAAAAGGCAAAAAAAGCGCTGCTGGCCTATGCGGCTAACTACCCTGAAATAACCGGGGCAAACAGAGGGCCGGGTTATTTACCATGCCCGGATCTGGATAACGATGGTGTATCGGTAGTCATTGGCTGTAATCCCGCGGGTGTCGTTAATGTGGGACGTTTTCCCTGGGTCACAGTTGGTGCCGGCGATCTTCGTGATGGCGCCAATGAAGGACTCTGGTACGCAGTTGCAGATACGTTTGACTATACAAACAGCCCGGCAGTTAACAAAGTGAATTCAGCGACAACGGGTAACATCACTGTGCGTGATAACAACAATAATATTCGTTTCGATGGTACAACCGGTAATGGAATAGTTGCGGTTATTCTGGCTCCGGGTGAAGCGCTGGTTCGGTCAGATGCGTATGTGCAGGATCGTTCGCCGGCTACAGGGGACCCGAATGATCCACTGAATTACCTGGATATTGCCTTTGGTGAGGATAACGCGAGTTTTCAGCATGGCACACTCGATGGCTTTATCAGTGGTGTTGTTCGCCCCGGAGCGCAGGTGCAGGTAAATGATATCGTCGAAGTGATTACTTATGACGAAATCATGGAAGTGATCCATCAACGTGTAGCTGGAGAACTGGCTAATGCATTGATTGCATATGCTGATATTGCAAATTGTGGCAATTTACCAGAAGCGTCTGCATTTGACCCGACAAAAGCAGTTGGTCTGTATACCAGCGATGCAGGTGTGCGTCAGGGTCATGTGCCGGTAGATTCGACCGAGTGGAATCCAGGCAATTGTGCGGACGGTTTATTGCCAGTATGGCTGGAGGCGGAAGACTGGCACAAGGTGACGTATTATCACGTTGCAGCCAGCGTTCCCTGTACCATTGGTGTTGACTGCCTGACGGTAAATAACGTGAATCCGCCGATAACCGATGCTGACCTTGTCGTTACTTTTGCGGGAAGAGATTTAAACGGTGTCAGGCATATAAATAATATTAATGAATACTATGAAAACGAAAATGCTGACCTGGATCTTGTTTATGATGCAGCAGAGTCCAATGACAGTGTATGGCCCCTGATCCCATGATTAATCAGCAGTCTCATCAACAAGGTTTTACACTGATTGAACTGGCTATTGTCCTGGTTATCGTCGGTGTACTGATCGGCGGTTTTATAGGCACATTTGGTGCAAGAATTGACAGTACTCGAATTGCCGAGACTCGAGAAGAACTTGAAGACATCAAAAAAGCGCTAGTCGGCTACGCGTTGAATCCGGACCCGATTCGGGGAGGTGTTGGCCCCTACTTACCATGCCCGGATTGCAGGAACCCCTTTGGCTGTGTGGGTACGGCAAACGATGGTATTGAGGATATTAACGGAACTACCTGTAGCGTTGGCGTCGGTGGTGTGGGTAACCTGCCATGGGTAACGCTGGGGCTGGGCAGGGGTGATGCATGGAATACGCGCTATACATACTGGGTGGACCCGGCATACGCAGACCATGCTAATCCATTTGTCTTTGCGTCACCGGTTACAGCCATGACAGTAATGACGCGTGATGCAGCAGATAACGAGGTGTCACTTGCAACAAATATAACTGCAGTGGTTGTATCACACGGCAAAAACAGGCTGGGCGGAATCAGCACAGATAGCAGCTTGAATGAAACCATCGCCGCACACGAAGCCAGTGTAGGTGATAGCCATGTTGATGAAACCAATAATACAAATTCGAATGACAGCGAGTTCATCAGCAGGACCTCATCACTGGAGGGTACTACAACGGCTGGGGGCCCATTCGATGATCTGATAATATGGCTGACCGACTATGAACTCAAAGCTGAAATGCTGAATGCCGGAATGCTGCCGTAATAGTGATTACTACTGTTTTGACAGGCAGAAACAAACATTACCCTGATTATTACTTTCGAGGCTAAGCTTATAACCCGCTTTCATTGCCAGTTGACTTGACTGATACAGGCCAATACCAAAGCCGTTTTCAGAGAACAGTACTTCGTTGAACAGGCGAGAAGAGGTGTCTTCAGGAATCGGTGAGCCATTATCAATCACACGAAGATTAATTGAATGATTATCGGCCTGGATAGTCAGACTGATGTTCAAACCGGGCTCCATAATGCGTTTTGAACGTGCGTTTTCTAACAGATTCTCGGTGACCGTGTTAAATACGTCAGCGGGTATTTCAGGATTCGCATGCAGTGATTCACTGAATTCAATATCACGCCCGGTGTATTTCGACATCAGTTCCCGCCACCAGGTTTTTATCAGGATTGTTTCAGTCGGTTGTCGACCGGGTGTGCTGAGTTTATCGAGTGTGGTCTGTAACCTGTCTGTCAGCAATGGTAGCTGACGTCTAAGCATTTCATAAGTTTCTTCGATTCTGGCGTCATCGCTGGACACGGCCTGAGCAAGTACCTGGGTTGACTGCAGGATGTTTTTTACATCATGAGTCAATTTTGAGCCGGTTTCGTATATTGCACGCAGATGTGCCTGCTTGGTGAGCATACGCTCCTGCAGTTTCGCCTTGTAGTAAAAAGTAAGTACGCTTAGCAGCAGCTTTGTATGTAATAACAAGGCCGGGCCAACCGGGCTGTGTGTATATAACGTAAGCTCGATCTTGTCGTCAGAGACTGATACGCCATTTTTTGTTACATCACCGGATGTCTTATCGGCATACTGGGTCTTCCAGTGTATCCCGCTGATCCAGTGCCTTTCCTGTAAATAACGAATGCTGGTTTCAAGGAAATAATCTGGTTCCAGCGATGAGTTGGCTTCTAGAGAAGATAACTGGGAAATCCACTGCTCAAATGGCCCACCAATATTTAACAGGTACCTTTCCCATAGCTGAGCCAGACCGGAGAAGCCACCTCGAGGTGACCACAGAACTGCAGCAGCGAATAAAAAGATGGCAGCTAGAAATATAGTTGTGGCTAGAGATTGAATG
>JARFRD010000210.1 GCA_029287435.1 Gammaproteobacteria bacterium | reverse complement strand
CACCATCATCAGGGTGATGAAGGTCATGATTTCTCCAATGTTGGTAAAGCGTTGAAAGGAAAAGGCAGAGACCGGGTCGTTATACGGTCGGTATTGCGATGGGTCCAATGAGCGGACCCGAGAAAGGCTAACGTTTCAGTTAGTTAGTGTCCGTCCAGAAATGCCTGAATTTCAGGTAAGTGCGCACTCAATTGTCACGATTAATTCAATGATGCCTGATCTTACCGCGCATGCATGCGTAAAGATGCACATTTTGTGCGGAAACGACGGTTGATCGTCCTACGGCACACAGCAGAAACCCTGAGCAACCTGGCTCATCACAACCCATCACACATCGTCGCTGCTATCAGGTCGGGTTTAATCGAGCCAGCAGTGCCAGATTGTGCGCCACAACAGAAGACCAGACGTATAACTTGAAATGGACCAACCCCTTCCAGGTGCAGCGCGTCAGCCCATAGGCCCGCTTCAGACAAGAGATGCTTCTTCTATGCCGGCGCGAAAGTTACGTAACTGCCGATACACCCAGATACTCTTCACCATCTCTTTGATGCGTAATCCGCGCTTTTTATGAAACGCAACATGCTTGATACCACTCTCCCTGGCCTTATCAAGATTATCCTTGCTGGCATAACCACCATCCACGGCCACTTGTTTAGGCGCGCCGCCATACTGGTTGATGTGGCGCTCCAGCATGGGGACTAAACACAGAGTGATCGTATGCGGTTACCTACATGAAAATGCACGCGACGGGGCGGGCGTGAATATTCATATAAGATGGTGTTTTTTTGCGCAAACGGTTGTGAGGCTGTATGCGGGTTTACTCTGGGTGGCCTGGCGTGTGAGAGTTGATGCGTAGGGGATGAGTCGTGGGTGATTAGAGTCATTCGTCAGACACAGAGAAACCCGCTGAAACGTAGTCCCAGGATGACCTCAATTGGCTAAAAACAAACGCAGCTTATAATCAAGAAACCCCGCATGCGCGGGGTTAGTGTGCTTAAGGATTCAGACAGATAATGACCTTCCCGGTTTAACCGGGAAAGTCTCATAAGTTGTAATAACCGAGTTTATTTCTGACAGTGTCATGGCTTCACCCTGACTTCTGAATGAAACCAGCCTTCTAAATAACTGTACGAAGAACCGTACCCGGCAACTCATTATTATCAGTGCATAACGTCGAGGGCCTCATTGGCAATCAGTAAATGCGCGGCGCGAGTCGGGTGAATGCCGTCCCAGAACAGGTAACTGTCTGGATGGTCGCAGATGGCACCGACCTGTACCGCCGGCACCAGACAGGAATCAGTGACGTTTAACAGCCCATAGGCGCCAGGATCATTGACTACACTATTGATGAAGTTGAACAGGTCCAGCCGAGTAATGTAGATGCCCAGCCAGGTTTCCAGCTCCACCAGCGTTATTTCGAGTGCATCATTGAACATTATCGTCAGGGTGCTGGCCAGCTCGCTGGCCTTCGGTCCAAGTGCTGTCATTGCCGGAACCTTGCCCAGATCCGGTACGTTACCGACCAGGAAATCCTGCGCCCCGCTATCTGCCAGCGACTGGATATTGTCAGAAATAGCTCTGACGGCTTCCATAATAATCTGGCCAGCTGCGACTGGTCCGCCGGTAAAATATGCACTGATCGCATCACGGACATCGTTACCGCCAATGACGATGAACTGCTGGGTGCCAGAGATATTGCCGTTGTTGCCAAGGTACAGGCCAACTTGCTGGGACAGCGATGGCATTGGTGATGCACCATCGCGTGAGCGTGCACCACCGAATGCATAGTTGTTGAATGCCTGCGGTGCACGAAATGCAGCAGACACGTCTACAGCGTTGTTTAACTTCTGGCCGACTTCCCGGATCCAGATGTGCCCGTTGCTGAAGTTTAGCCCGCCGATCGGATAAGGTGCATCGGGAATGTTGCTCGCATTGTATGGCCTTGTGCTTACCATACCCGTAAGGGCAAATACATTACCGGTATCCGAAAGACTGTCACCAAACGCCGCAATGCGGTCGGCGGAGATGACTGGTGTTGTCAACATCATTAGTGTTGTGATAACAGAGATAAATGCGAAAGTATCTTTGTAACTAAGGTTTCTCATTGTGTATCCCTCCTGATGATTGGATAGTAGGATAGTGAATAGCTAATTCACTGAAATCCAGGTTCAGCACACTGGCCTTGAATGACCATGTGACTTAAAAGTAACGGAGTGCCGTGCAAATTACGGTTACATTACGCTTACAAACAACTTACAGCGTGGTTCAGGATGTTCTGGGTAAATATCTGAAAACTACCTTGAGACAGAAATAGAAAAACCAAGTATCGATCACGTTTGTGCTTATTCAGTGGTTTGCCCTGCATTCACTAACTTGCATCAATATGGTGCTTGAGTCGTTTGTAGAGATGCACTGATACATATTTTTACAGCATGCTTGCTTGGTTTGATGTCTTCCTTGTGCCAGTAGTCGTCAGCAGGGGGCCGACTCAGAAACGACCGTTTAAAGTGTTTCGCGTTACTTGATGATTCACTACGAACGCCCGGTTCATGGTCGTAACTGAAAATGCGTTTTTATTACCCGGGAAATTGCCGTTGTACGGCAGGATTATGTCCCGTAATTGTCCGCTACCCTGGCTACCGCAAAGGAAGGTAATGCCGCATAGGTTGGTATTGCAATTACACGTTATTATTTTCAAGAACGTCCAGAACCAGCCATTGCCGAATATCCGGCGAACGACGGTCAATTATTGAATGTGCGAGTATGTGCAGGTCGCTGAAGATTTGGTGGGGTAGCCAGTCCGCAAATGCATTCTTTTTAGGAAAAACAGGTAGCCTGTGCTCTAGTTGCCCTGGATTCCGTGAATAAGATTTTCATATATTGCCGTCGTTTCTGCCGAGGGCTCTATATTTTTTGTTGCCTTCAACATCTTTCTGCAGCTCTCATAAGTCTCAATGGCCTCTGTCATGCGGCCGATCTCCCGGTAACAAAGCATAAGGCGACGGCAAAATGCTTCGGCCATGGCATCGATCTCTAGGCTGTGCTGGTAGTAACGTATGGCCACATCCCATTGTTCCCTTTCTTCCTGGTAGCGACCCAGCTCACCCATGTATCGGTTGAATTTCTTGCGTAGCAGTTCCTGCAATGCGATATGCCATGGTGTATCGGATTCTTTATTCATGAAAGGTGCACGGTAGAGTGAAAACAACTTCTCCGCCAGCTGTGTAACTTTCTCGGGTGCAACCTTTCTCGGTGAATACCTGAACAATCTGTCGATCTCATCAAATACCTGTTCCAGTTCCCAGGTATCGAGCCACCAGTAGCGCCTGCCCAGGCTGATACGCCCATTTTGTAGGATAACTGCGTTGTCCTCGCCAAGCATCTTGCGCAGGCGATGCAGCGTCGTCGTTAGTGAGCGATGCGCGTAGTCACCATCGATGCGTGGCCACAGGGAGGCTGCGATCCGGTCCTCCGGTACATCTTCACCTCCAAAGGCGATGATGGCTTTGAGAAGCTCCATTGGTTTCGTCTGTAGCCTGCAGAGAATACCCAATGGCTGGTCATCCTTGAGAACGCTGAATTTGCCAAGTGTCTGAACCCTGAATTTCCAGGGCCAGTTCGCCGCATTGCCGACATTCGTTACTGGCACAAGACCCCGCTTCTGAATCAGGCTCTTTACGTAATCCGGCTCTATACCTGCCTCAAGTGCATGCATGCACAATTCCGACATGAAATCCGGTTGCCACCAAAGGAAATGCATAAAGCCGTTCTCTCTGCCCAGTTCCATGGCTTTACGCAGCGAATCCAGTCCCTGCTGTTGTCTGCCGGACCTGATATCCAGGCTGGCATCGATCAGCAGGCACATGAAGTCAAGCAGCCGGTTTCTGAGTGCGGGTCCTGCAGTATGTAACTGGCGCTGTTGAATGCGTGCACCGTCTTCATCACCGTACTCGACAAGGATCTGCACCATGGCCAGCCGGCACAGAATCTCGAAATACCGGCATCCGGACTCTATGGCGTGTTTTAATGCGATCTTTTGCTCGTGGAATGCTCGAGCAATATCATTGCGCAATATTGCATCCCAAGACGAATAATAGTGATACAGCGACGAGTCAAGCCTTCGTGGCCGGTCCGGCAGTTCATCCATTTTCCTGAGTAGCTCTTCTGCAGTTTTCAGATCAACTGATCCGAGTGCGCCGGCCACCCCGTTACTCAGGAGGTGGTAATCCCACATGTGTACGCCGCTATTTCTTGCGATATCTAACCCGTCCCTGACAGCTTCCTGGCACTCCTGGTAGCGCGCCGTGAACATGTAGTACATGGACTCGACATTTTTCAGGTTCAAGACTGCAAGTGGTGTAACCTCCTGTCCATCACAGAACTCCCGCATAGTATCGATAACCATCTTTGCCTTGTCGAAGAAGCCGATGTAGGTGGCGCTGATTGCCACCAGCGGCTCTATCGACAAGCGCAGATTCGGTTCGGTAATTGTCAGTGATATTGCATAGGCCTTCTTTACCCAATCTTCCATTTCCGGGTGATCCGGCTGGCGCATCATCAGTGACCAGAACATACTGGCGGTGACGCGTGCCTTGGCGATGTCGCTAAGCTCCACACTCTCCTGGAGCATCTTTTCCAGCGTTGCGATCCAGCGATCCAGCAGGGTCAGGTCGTCTAGTTCATACAGAATAGAGTCCATGACACCCGAGCAGGACAGGAACAGTCCCTCATGGTCCGGCTTTGCAGCATCACTGAACATGTTGAATGCAGTTTCATAATAGATGCGGCTTTCGCGTGGGGCGGTAGTGAACCGGCAGGCTGCTTGCCAGTAAATGAACCAGGGATTGTCTTTAAGGATATCGTCTGGCAGTTCTTCAAGCCACTGACTCAGTGTTTCACGGCGTCCTTGCTTCAGCATAGTCGTGGCATGCTCAAGTATCAGCTCTGTTATGCCGCTCCAGTCCCGAGCCTCCATCAGCAGGGACACGGCTTCCTCGGCTTCGCCCGAGTTATTAAGCACGCCTGATGTTTTACGCACAAGCTGCAATGATTCACTTTTTGTAAATGTTTCACTGACGCGAGTGACGAGAAAATCATGCAGCAACGGGTGGTATTGATAAACCGGTTTCGGCGCACCGGATTTCAGCGACACGAAGTGATAATTCCGATGCATGTTATTGAGAATCTCTGCAGCCGTGGATTCGCCAGTGACGTTCAGTGCCATGTCTGCCGTCATATCACTGATATAGGCCGTCTTCAGCAGAAAGTCCCGGGTGCGCGCATCTAGCTTCTGGAATATCTCACCGGCGAGATAGTCAAAGACCAATTGGTGCGACGACGGGTCCGGCAGTTCAGCAACACCGCCGTTGGAATCCGGTTGTCCCAACATCAGCACCAGCCCGGCTGCCCACCCCTCGGTTTTTTCATACAGTTGACGAAGCGCTGCTGCAGGAAGCTTCTTGCCCCACAGCTTTACCAGTTCTG
>JARFRD010000166.1 GCA_029287435.1 Gammaproteobacteria bacterium | reverse complement strand
GCGAACCCATCCACCATTCAAATCAATGGCATGTATCGCATTCACCAGCAGGTTAACGATAACCTGCTTAAGCTCCTGCTGGTTGATGCGAATCTCTCGTTCTGCATTCAATTCCAGCTTGATTTCAAAACGAAATTTATTCTGGTAGTGGCTGATCAGTTTCAGTGTTTGATGTACAAGCTCGTTGACATCATCCTCAGCCATGTAGCCGTCGTAATCTTCCGGGTGGGCATAATGCAAGAGGTTATTGATGATGTCCTTGATACGGTAAATTTGCTCAATAATCAGGTCAACTTCGTGCTGCACGGGTTTAATCGCTGATCCCAGCTCATCAACAAGTACATCTATATTGCCCAGCATGACTGCCGTTGGATTGTTTATTTCATGGGCAACGCCTGCTGTCAACTCACCCAGTGCTGCAAGCTTCTCTGCATTGACCAGCTTCTGGCGGGTCTCCTGCAGGACACTGATGGTTCGATGCAAATCCTCATTTTTTTGCTGCAGTTCCGCCGTTCGTTCCTCTACCTTATGCTCAAGCTGGTCTGCAGAGGAACGAATTTCCTGGTTCCGTTGATGCAAGAGATCAAGCATGGCGTCAAACTCACTGGCTAGCACACCGATCTCATCACGTGATGCCACCTCCCCGATGCGTATCAATTTGCCAGCACGGGTAGCCTGCACAACACTGCTCATATCCTCTACGGGTCTGAAGATTGATTTCGCCCCGCGTATTGCCACCAATGCTGAGATCAACATCAAGGCCAGGAACATCAATACTAGAATTGCCAGTGCTTTCCACAACGCATTCCGAAACGGACTTTCCAGGTAGCCTGCATACAACATGCCGACACGCTTGCCATCAACATCGAGAATTGGCTCGTAGGATGAGATGTACCAGTCATTGACAACAAAGGCACGATCTATCCACTTTCTACCCTGGTCGAGTACCTGGGTTCGAACCTCATTCGAGACACGCGTACCAAGTGCCCGCTCACCGGGACGCAACGGGACGTTAGTTGAAATTCGCACATCATCGAGAAACACCGTCACTGTTCCGATACTGCCGGCAGGCAAACTGCCTGGTCCATAAACCAGGTCACGTATAGCATCAACAAAGCCAAAATTACCATTCAGCTGTACGCCGCCGTCAAGTATCGCCATCAGTTCACCGCGGGAGTCTTTTACCGGATATAGGGCACGTATCATCATCGCACGATCTTCAACTGAACGCGTGGTTGGCCTGGCGCGAGGTGTTTCCAGTAACGGTAATTCTACCGAGCTGGCAAGTGATGCATCCAGATTGCGTAGATCTTCGGCACTGAATATTTCAACACCGACAGTCGGGTGTCCCTGTGCTGCACTCAATAAAGACGATGAAGAACGCCTTCCGTGGGCATCCGCATCCTCCTTCATCTCTCCATTATCATTTCTGTGAATCACATTCAGGTAGGTAAATCCCGCTGCCAGTTCAACTGCCAGCAGCTGTTCATCTATGCCCTGATGGTTATCGATTTCAAGCGCAGTTCTGAAGGCATAGGACTCCGCCAGTGTGCCAAGCCTGCCCAGGTAGTCCTGCTGCATACGCACAAAAACATCGTCGGCGACACTGAGATCGGAATTTACCTTGATGTAAAGCTGGTCATAGGTGAAATTAGCGCCCCAGTAGATCGCCACAGCAAGGGCGATGGGCATCATTAGAAGAATCGGAAACAGCACCAGAACCAGCAGCTTATAGCGCACCGTTCCGCGAACTGTATTTATTATGCGGGTAATCATACCCGTCAGAGTGTCACTTACTCGGCTGAGCGCCAGGCCTGCACCTTACGCTCAAGTGTTTTGCGCGATACCCCCAGCAGCCTGGCAGCTGCAGACTTATTGCCGCCTTCCATATCCAGCACTTTAAGGATATGGCGTTTTTCAATTTCTTCCAGCAACAGCACATCAGACCCATCAATCAAGCCGGGGACTTCCCCAGTAGCAGAGATTCCTTGCAGGCACTGATCTGGGGCCTGATCAAGCAGCAGGCAGCGCTCGATGACATTCTTTAGTTCACGGACATTGCCCGGCCAGGAGTAACTGCGCAGCTGTACCAGTTCCCGGTTACCCATCTGGTGCGGAGGCACCCCCATATCAGAAGCCATTTTCTGCATGAAGAATTCGACCAGGTCCGGAATGTCTTCAAGGCGCTCGCGCAATGTCGGCATGCGCACGGTCACAACATTCAGGCGATAATACAGGTCCTGGCGAAAATTTCCCTGCTCGACCTCTTCACTAAGATCACGGTTGGTGGCGGCAATGATGCGGACATCAACCGGTACCTCCCGGTTCGAGCCAACCGGCCGGATGGTTTGTTCCTCCAGTACCCGCAGCAGGTGGACCTGCATAGGCAACGGCATTTCACCGATTTCATCGAGAAAAAGGGTACCATTATTGGCATAGGTAAAGAGACCCTCGCGCACCTGGTGGGCACCGGTAAAAGCTCCTTTCACATGGCCAAACAATTCACTTTCCATTAGCTCAGCGGTAATAGCACCGCAATTTATCGGTACAAAGCTTCCGCTGCGTCCGCTCCATTGGTGGATAGCACGTGCAGCAAGCTCCTTGCCAGTACCTGATTCACCTTCAATCAACACGGTTGTCGGCATCGGGGCAATTCGCTTGATGACACCACATACATGTTTCATTGTCTGGCACTGGCCAACCATGCCGCTGTCATGCAGCTGCTCTACCTCGCGCCGGAGAACAACATTTTCACGCTGCAATTGCTGGCGATCCATACAGCGCTCGACCGATGACATAATCTGATCCATGCGAAATGGCTTGAGGATGAAATCAGCTGCTCCAGCACGTAGCGCATCAATCGCTGTATCGACACTCGCATGGGCAGTAATAAAGATGACTGCCATGGTGCCACCCTGTTCCCGCAATTGTGTAACCCACTCGACACCTGACTGACCAGGCAGCCTGATATCGGCGATGATCAGGTCGAAATTGCAACGCTCTGTCAGTGCAATTGCAGTGGGAATATCATCGGCCATCTCTACCAGTCCGAAGCGCTTCTCCATGCCTTTTTGCAGGAAATTTCGAATACCCGGCTCATCATCAATGATCAGTACCGCCTTCTGTTTCAGTGACGGGCCCTGCATATCATTCCTTGCAGCAGACTCTGTTCGATTAAAATCTTCATTCTTTAAAGCGTACTCGGCCATCAAACTCTATCTCGATTAAAACAGTTATGAATCTAGTTGAATCCAGGTAAAGCGGGGGAAATGAATGTATTTGATAAGCTCAATATCTTGAGCCCGAAAACTGCCATTTGTGCCGGTTAATACTCACAGCAAAACCGACTAATCCTCGCGATCCTCTCCTCTAAATCTTAAATCCTTGTCTTCCGATCCCTTTGCAACAGGCTTATTGATTAACTGCGCCTGGAAAAATTATCGTTAATTATCGTTAGCAGACAGCCCTCAACATAACATAAATCATGCATCCAGCGACATATTTAGACTAAATGCACCAATTCCCGATCTTTTAGTGAGACATTTTTGACCACATGAAAGTTCTTTCAAATGATGCGATCCAGTGTTACGAAGCAGATGCCTGTTATCACAATAATATACGCGAAAGACAGAAAAATAACCTCTCTGGCACTATTCTTGCTCTAGTTATTACACATCCCAAAATTACTACAAAAAACAATGGCATTAAACAACATGCAATTTTCGAAATTATTCAAATTTACTTCTCTACTGGCATGTGCCCTGCTCCCTTACTCTGCCCAGTCAGCAGGGGTTGATTCAAGCAAGATATTGCGTCTTGCTACCACCACTAGTACAGAGAATTCGGGCTTACTACAGAACATCCTTCCATATTTTGAACGCGAGACGGGATATCGTGTGCACGTCATTGCCGTCGGCACAGGTAAGGCACTGCGCATGGGTCGTGATGGCGATGTTGATGTCGTTCTTGTTCATGCACCGGCAGCCGAACAGAAATTCGTCGATGAAGGAGCAGGAGTAAAACGTGTTGATGTAATGTACAACGACTTTGTCATCGTTGGACCAGCAGAAGATCATGCATCAGTTAGCAGCAGCACAAACGGCATTGATGCACTGAGCAAAATTGCAAAAATTCAGGCCACCTTCATTTCAAGAGGCGACGACTCAGGAACCAATAAAAAGGAACTGCAGCTATGGAATGATGCCGGCATTAAACCACACGGAGACTGGTATCGAGAAGCAGGCCAGGGCATGGGCAAGGTATTGCAAATGGCCGCTGAACTGTCTGCATACACGCTCACCGATCGCGGGACCTGGCTGGCATCCCAGAGCAAATCTCCTTTGAAGATTGCCTACCAGGGCGACCCGGTACTATTCAATCCTTACGGAATCATTGCTGTCAATCCATCACGCTATCCGGATATTAACAAAGCAGCTGCGCAGGCGCTGATTGACTGGATTACATCACCTGCCGGACAAAATTTAATCGGCAGCTACATGGTTTCAGGTTCACTGCTGTTTACACCATCAGCTGACACGGGCCACATTGCACAGGAAAAAGCACCCTCAGGCACGGCACACTAACTGACTTAATACCACTATGGAGTCTCTGAACAGCGCCACTATTGATGCTATACGCCTGCTTGCAACGGGCGATAGTGAATTATGGGGCATCATTGCTATTTCTTTTCGCGTTTCGACAACCGCGGTTCTGATTGCCATTCCTCCATCACTGCTGCTGGCCTTCATGCTTGCCAACGGACGCTTCCCCGGGCGTCGCCTGCTGATTTCAGTATTCAGTACCCTGCTGTCTTTGCCCGCTGTTGTCGTTGGACTAACACTCTACCTGGTGCTTTCACGGCAAGGACCGCTAGGCGATTTAAGGCTTTTATTTACCCAGAGCGCCATGGTATTGGGTCAGATAGCCCTGTGCGTTCCAATCCTGGTCGCGATGGGACATTCTGCCTTTCAGGCAGCGGATCGTCGCGCATGGGAAACAGCACGAACTCTCGGTGCCAGCCCGTTGAGAGCACTGCTGACCGTGATGCACGAAGTTCGTTTCGGACTGTTCGCTGTACTATTGGCAGCCTATGGTCGAATCATTGCCGAAGTCGGTGCCTCAATGATGCTGGGCGGCAACATACTCAATTACACGCGCAACATCCCGACCGCCATTGCACTGGAAACCAGCAAAGGAGAATTTTCCCAGGGCATTGCACTGGGTATAGTCCTGCTGCTACTGGCGTTT
>JARFRD010000069.1 GCA_029287435.1 Gammaproteobacteria bacterium | reverse complement strand
ATCGATCCAGGGCTGGAAGGGCATTAACGAGTCAGACATGATTTTGATGCCGGACAATTCAACACCGGTTATTGACCCTTTCTGTGAAGAAGTCACCATGAACCTGCGTTGTGACGTGATCGAACCTTCAAGCATGCAGGGTTATAACCGTGACCCCCGCTCGATTGCGAATCGCGCAGAAGCCTACCTCAAATCCACAGGCATTGGCGATACCGCTTATTTTGGTCCGGAAAACGAATTCTTCGTCTTCGACGGCGTCCAGTGGGGCGACGAGATGGGTGGCGCTTTCTACAAGATCGAATCTGAAGAGGCTGCCTGGAACACCGGTAAAGACTACGACGGCAGTAACATGGGTCACCGCCCTGGCGTTAAAGGCGGCTACTTCCCAGTGCCACCCATCGATTCTCTGCAGGACCTGCGTTCTACCATGTGTCTGACCATGGAAGACATGGGCTGCGAGACAGAAGTACATCACCACGAAGTGGGTACTGCGGGCCAGTGTGAAATTGGCGCACTGTTCAACACCATGGTGAAAAAAGCTGACGAAGTCCAGATCTATAAATATGTTGTTCACAACGTTGCACATGCTTTCGGCAAGACCGCGACTTTCATGCCCAAGCCAATGGTAGGTGATAACGGTAACGGTATGCACGTACATATGTCTCTGTCTAAAGACGGTGAAAACCTGTTTGCTGGCGACCAGTACGGTGGTCTTTCTGAAACAGCGCTTTACTACATCGGCGGTATCATCAAGCATGCAAAAGCACTGAATGCGTTTGCCAATGCCTCAACCAACAGCTACAAGCGCCTGGTTCCTGGCTTCGAAGCACCGGTAATGCTGGCATACTCAGCGCGTAACCGTTCTGCTTCTATTCGTATTCCTCACGTTTCCAATCCTAAAGGACGTCGTATCGAAGTTCGCTTCGGTGACTCAACAGCAAATCCATACCTTTGCTTTGCAGCTATGCTGATGGCTGGCCTCGACGGCATCCAGAACAAGATTCACCCGGGTGAAGCGATGGATAAAGACCTGTATGACCTTCCTCCAGAAGAAGAAGCAGCGATTCCCCAGGTTGCCTTCTCTTTTGATGAAGCGCTCAAGGCCCTGGATCAAGACCGTGCATTCCTCACCGCAGGCGGTGTATTCGATGACGACATGATCGATGGCTACCTGCAACTGAAGAGCGAAGAAGTACAGCGCTACCGTGCTGCTGTTCATCCTTGTGAATTCGACATGTACTACAGCGTTTAATTCGTAGTCATCATTCACTGAAAAAGCCCCGCAAAGCGGGGCTTTTTTTATGGCGCAAAAGAAACATAAGTGATACGTTAATGTCAGTTGATCTTGTATATAACAGGGACTATGCTCAGGTTATGAAAAACAAAACCGGTTTTATCTTTCTGGCAACCCTGCTGATAGCTTTTAACGGCATGGTTAATGCGGGCTTCTACAAGAGTGTTGATGAAAATGGCAATATCGTCTACTCGGATACGCCAACACCCGGCGCTGAACAGCTGAAGCCACCGCCGATATCTACTGTTCCTGCCAGAACACCACCAAAACCCGAGGCTAGCGAAGCTGATAAGGCCGCTGATACTGAGCAGACCGAGAAAAAACCACCGACTCGCTATAGCAAGTTCAGCATTGTAACGCCGAAAAACGATGACACTATCTGGGACAACAATGGCTCTGTTCCGGTAACGCTTCAGCTGGAACCAGCGCTCGATACCGAAAATGGTCATACTGTCTGGGTGTATGTTGATGGATTTGCGGAAGTTAAAAGAAGCCAGAGCCTGAACCAGCCCCTCTCCGGTATCGATCGCGGTACGCACAAAATCCGTGCTGAAATTCGCGACACTCAGAGAAAAACCCTTAAACGCACCAAGACAATTACCGTGCACCTGAAACGTGCCAGCGCCCTGCGCCCGGCCGGCGGCCCCTAGAACACTACCTACCAGAATTCTGTGCGCGCACTATTTTGGTGCGTTATACTGTCTCCAGCCATTGTCTTATTGGCTGATAATAGTATGTGAGCACGGCTCACCTGCCCCGCTTAGCCAATAAGTTACTGTATTTATTACATAAACAGATCTTGCGCATCATTTTTTTGAGCCACTCAAAAAATTGGTTCGATATTTGCAGTTAGCTTTAAATCATGAGTGAAACGACTTCGTTACAGGCGATCCTGGATAATCTGCAATCTGCTGTACTGGTTATCAACCAGGATCTGCTGATTGAATGCATGAATCCATCCGCCGAGAACTTGTTCCACATCAGCAGCAAGCGCGCCATGCAGCGATCAATCAAGGATCTGCTGCCCCATGACCCTGAATTTCACGATCGCCTGAGCCGCTCGGCTATATCAAGCCACCCATTTACCGTCTACGACCACATTTTCCTGAGCCATGACGGCAGTGAAATGCACGTTGATTATTCGGTCGCACCACTGAATTACAAACCAGGTGGAAAGTATTTGCTGCTTGAATTCACCCGGCTGGGTTCGTTCATCAAGATATCCAAGGAAGAATCATTAACGCATCAACACGATGCAACTAAAAGCCTGTTGCGTGGGCTGGCGCATGAAATCAAGAACCCTCTCGGCGGTATACGCGGAGCAGCGCAATTGCTCGAACAGGAAATCAGGGAAGACGACAAGGAATACACTAACATCATCATCCGCGAAGCAGATCGTTTACAGAACCTTGTTGACCGAATGCTGGGCCCAAAAGACTTGCCGAAGAAATCACCGGTTAACATTCACAAGGTTCTCGAGCATGTGCGACAGCTATTAAAAGCCGAATCAGATAATGTCCATATCGAAGCTGATTACGACCCAAGCTTACCTGATCTGTATGCCGACGAATCCATGCTGATACAGGCCATTTTAAATATTACACGTAACGCCATTGCCGCCATTAATGGCAACGGCAAAATTACATTACGCACACGCTCCCGCAGAAATTGTTCTATACGCTCTATAACCTACTCTCTGGTTGAACAGATTGAGATTATCGATAACGGCGAAGGTATTCCGGATGATCTCGCCGAAACCCTGTTCTTCCCCATGGTAACAGGGCGTGCCGATGGTACCGGACTCGGTCTTTCTATCGCCCAGTCACTCATACAACAACATCATGGCAGCATTGAGTTTACAAGTAAGCCAGGAGAGACATGTTTTACTATATTGATACCCACGGAGAATGGTCATGAATGATTCACGTCATATATGGATCATTGACGATGACGATTCAATACGATTCGTTTTACAGAAAGCACTGGAAAAATCCGGTATGCAGGTAACCAGTTTTGACAGTGCGAATACGGTCCTCGATAAACTACAAATGGGTGAGCCTGATGCCATCATTACCGATGTACGCATGCCGGGTATGGATGGCCTTGAACTATTAACCCAGCTTTCAGACTTACACCCCGAGCTACCCGTGATAATCATGACGGCTCATACAGACCTGGACAGTGCTGTTTCAGCTTACCAGGGTGGTGCATTTGAATACCTACCAAAGCCCTTTGATATCAGTGATGCAGTCGACCTGGCACAACGTGCTAGCGACAAGCACCGCGAACAAATGCTGGAGCAATCAGAAAGCGTTTCGCAAACACCGGAGATTATCGGGGAAGCACCTGCTATGCAGGAAGTGTTTCGTGCAATCGGCCGACTTTCCAAATCAAACATCAATGTGCTGATTACCGGTGAATCTGGTACCGGTAAAGAGCTGGTCGCACTTTCGCTGCACAGGCATAGTCCCCGGGCTCATCAGCCATTTATTGCGCTGAATACAGCAGCCATACCCAAAGAACTGCTGGAATCTGAATTATTTGGTCATGAGAAAGGTGCGTTTACCGGCGCACAGGCATTACGTAAAGGTCGCTTCGAGCAGGCCGATGGCGGCACATTATTCCTCGACGAAATTGGCGATATGCCTGCTGAACTGCAGACAAGGTTATTACGCGTGCTCGCAGATGGCGAATTTTATCGTGTCGGTGGGCACACGCCTATTAAAGTCAATGTGCGCGTGGTCGCGGCAACACACCAGAATCTGGAAGAACATGTAAAAAAAGGCCTGTTTCGAGAAGACCTGTTTCACCGTTTAAATGTCATTCGTATCCAGTTGCCCCCTTTGCGTGAACGTCGTGAAGACATTCCTGCACTGCTCAATTTGTTTCTTAAGCGCGCCGTTAAGGAACTCGAAGTTGAAAACAAGATTTTATTACCCGAAGTAGAAAACTACCTTTCGACTTTAGAATGGCCGGGCAATGTAAGACAGCTGGAAAATGCCTGCCACTGGCTGGCGGTTATGACTTCCGGCTCCACCATTCATCTTTCTGATTTACCACCCGAACTACAGACAGATATTAATGCCACATCCGATACACAGACCCATAGCTGGCAAGATGGTCTGCTAACGTGGTCACAGCAGCAGCTTGCTGCTGGCGCCGAAGGCATAGCTGAATCAGTCATACCCGATGTTGAAAAGATTCTGATAAAGGCGTCGCTGGAAAAAACCGGTGGCAGAAAAAATGACGCTGCTCATTTGTTAGGCTGGGGAAGAAATACGCTTACGCGCAAGATCAAGGAATATGGCGTTGAGTAGTCAAACAATAGTCATCAACAGGACAAAGTGACTGCTTGTTACAGGAAGGCCTAGGCAACACAATTAATATAAGCTTCTTCCAGGCTGCTTCCGGTATAGGCCTGCTTGAATGATTCCGGTGTACCTTCGAACTCTATCTTTCCCTGATGCAGTACGGCCATGGTGTCAGCGATCTCTTCTACGTCAGCCAACACATGCGAGCTGAAAAACAGCGTTGCACCCTTTTGCTTCAAACGCGCTAACTGCTTCTTGAATAACACGCGTGCTTTTGGGTCAAGCCCGCTCATAGGTTCATCAAGCACGAGGATCGATTTACCACTCAACAGACACGAAGCAATGCCAAGTTTCTGTGTCATGCCTTTTGATAATCGCCCAACCGATGATTCCATTGTGTCACGATCCAGTTCAAGCGCATCAAGCATAGCATTAATTTCTTCCTGACTGTGTTTACAGTCATGGAGCTCCAGCATGTACTCAATGAAGTCCTTACTTCTGAGGTGAGCAGGCGGAGAAAACCGATCGGGTAAATATGCAAGATCACTCCTTGCATTCACATCACGATGCGACTTGTTACAAATCTTTATGGAACCACTGTCAATAGCAACAAGATCAAGCAATCCTTTGATCATGGTGGACTTGC
Source organism: Gammaproteobacteria bacterium (assembly GCA_029287435.1). Lineage (GTDB taxonomy): Bacteria > Pseudomonadota > Gammaproteobacteria > SZUA-229 > SZUA-229 > JABDQW01. Next base: position 998 of record JARFRD010000069.1, on the reverse strand, counting down.
CTGCACCGTTCACACCCACCAGGCCATATGCCTCGCCTTGTGACACCTCGAGCTTAATATCGTCTAATACCCGCTTGTCACTGTATGATTTACAGACCTGGTTAAACGCTATTGCCGGATAACTCATTATTATTTTTTAACCGTGAAAAAAAAGAGCCCATGATTCGGGCTCTTTTTCATTTAAGCATTACACTATTGATTAGAAGTTTCTGAATACAGCGGCACAGTTATCGCTGGGCGCCTGTAGCTCATAGTTTGTGCCGTTAATACACAAGCCTTCCGCAGTCGCATCCCAACCCTGGCCAGCATCACCCAGCTGCATTGCGCCAGAAACCGGTGAACCATCATCGACTTTACGGTCCAGCTCGGCAATAACTTCAACAGGGATACCGCGGCCACTGAGTAGTTCATGTGCATCAGCCGCACCCGTCTGAACCTGAGTTCCATATGACAGGTTCATGCCAGAACCAAAGCCATTATCGGGGCATTCGGTCGGATTGCAATCAAAAGCATCCTGAGCAACCTGTACTGTGTCATCGTTATAACCACCCGTTAAATAACCAGCCGCTTCCAGGTGTACCCAAACACGCCCACTTTCATCAATAGTGTCAACAAGACCATTGCCATCACCACCATCGGGCGCACCCGGCAGGTTTAAATTTGATTGGGCAGTACTGTAATCACCCGGGAACGCGCGATAACGGTCCTGGAAACTGAACCAGGCCGCGGTAATGCCATCAACGGTATTATTCATTGCACGTACGCGTGCAGTATTGATGAGTTCCTGGCCCTTGAGCACACCACCCAGCAGTAAACCGATGATTACCAGTACGATGGCGATTTCGATCAGGGTAAAACCTTTTTGATGATGCTTCATGTACTGTCTCTTATACACATCTGACGCTGCCGACGATCAATGGAGAGGGTGGTGGGCGGGGGGGGGGGGGGGGTGGGTGGGGGGGGGGGGGGGGGGGGGGGGGGGGGGGGGGGGGGGGGGG
>JARFRD010000212.1 GCA_029287435.1 Gammaproteobacteria bacterium | reverse complement strand
GCGTTACCCACGGTATCGGTATGTTGCTGAGCGTGATCGGTCTTGCGACACTGGTTGTCTATTCCAGTCAATACGGCGATGTCTGGCATGTCGTCAGCGCCAGTCTCTCCGGCGCTACACTGATTGCACTGTATACATCGGCGACCCTCTATCATGCCGTGACAGTGCCAGATCTGAAGAAGTTTCTGCAGTAGCTGGATCATGCCGCCATTTTCCGGTTGATCGCCGGGACTTAGACGCCCAGTACCCTGGAGAACCAGAGAGGAAGCAGGGGCTGGACCCTGTGTGGTAGCGTCTGGTCGATCGCGATTGCGGGCAAGGTCATGGAACTGATCGTGAAAAAGCGCTACAATCGTATTTCACTGAGTTTATACCTGGGACTTGGCTGGATCGTGATGATCGCCATCGAACCAATGATGTCGAGTGTGGAAATGGGCGGCTTGATACTGCTACTGATCGGTGGTCTGTTTTACTCACTCGGGGTGATTTTCTACGTTTGGAAGACCCTGGTTTATCACCACGCTATCTGGCACCTGTTTGTGCTCGCAGGTAGCGCCTGTCACTTCTTCGCAATATTGTACTATGTCATTCCCGGCAGTACTGCGGGTTAGTTCATAAAGTGTTATTTGACACAGAGATTTTTCTTATGTTGTCATCTCGACCGCAGGGAGAGATCTCCTGAACGGCGGGAGAATCATCGGGAGATTTCTCCCCGCTGTCGAAATGACAATGCTTGTATGCCGTATTGGCAATTAATAAAAACCCTGTCCTCTGTGCCTCTGTGTCTAAACCTAAAGCTCACGTAACAGCAATGTACTCTCCGTGAGATAGCTTTTTCGATTAAACAGGATCATCCAGCGACTACCGCCACACTGGCGCCAGAGGATGGCTGAACGTAATCCTGCGAGTAACAGTGCGCGTACCCGGCTGGCATTGTTTTCATTGCTCAGATAAGGCTGCTCGCCGCTGACGATGATGCGTGGTGTCAGGTGGCTGACGGTGTCTTTATACAGCTGGCCGATCTTGAGCAGGGTGTTCTCGTGCATCAGCGAGAAATACTCGAGGCCGGCTTTTATTTCATCGAGCGTGTTGGCAATCTGGTTCAGCATCGCCTTGTTAGCTGAAAGCTTCTTCTCCAACACCAGCATGGATATCACGTAACGCGTTATTTCGATATCGCGTTCTTCGCGTGAGGTACTCAGCTGTTTATTCAGGGTGCGAATGCCGTGGCCCACACCAGCGATACCACCATAGACATCTTCGACGGTCGGGGCGTCAAACTTGAACAGGGTTTCCAGGCTCGATTCGATAATGGCGGTATTCGCCATGCCAGTGTTTGCAATCTGTTTGACCAGGGATGCGGCCTGAAAAACGCCGGCTAAAGCCAGCGTAATATCGCGTTTTGTATGTTTCATAGGGTGTTTTTACCACAGGAGCGCAGAATACGCAGGCAAAGTTTGATGGTGTATATAGCGGCAACCGTTTCTAATTAAACTTTATGACTTGTCCTGTGGTTCATCCTTATCCATGTTTTTAAACAGTTCTACCCAGTAAGGTTCAGCTTCGCAGGAGCAACAGTCATACCAGACCGGTACATCATCGTGCATGCTTATGCTGTTTTTCTCTGGTTTGTCTTTATTTGGCTTGCCTTCGGCTTTATTTTTAACCGGAGGGTCAGGTATTGCAGCGGAATCATTCATTCGATAATCCCTCCATCAGCCCTGCTTATAAAACATAAGGCTGATTACGCGTTGTACATGGTCTCTATAATACCACCACCAAGGCAAACTTCATCCTGGTAAAAAACGATGGACTGACCCGGTGTTATCGCGCGTTGTGGCTGGTGAAAGTGCACGATTTGCCGATTATCATCAATTATTTCGATATCACAGGCCTGGTCAGGCTGGCGATAGCGTATTTTTGCGGTGCAGCTATCAACAGCAGAGTCGTCACCATTAATCCAGTGGATGTGGCTGGTTTCCAGTGTGTTGTGGTACAGGCGCGGATGATCCTGACCCTGAGCGACGATCAGTACGTTGTTATCGAGGTCTTTGTCGACAACGTACCACGGTGTTTCATCAGCATTTTGCATACCGCCGATGCCAAGACCCTTGCGCTGGCCCATGGTGTAGTACATCAGGCCGTTGTGTTTGCCCAGTGTTTCACCTGTGTCTGACTGGATGTCACCCGGTTTTGCTGGCAGGTAGCGTTGCAGGAACGTATCAAAGCGTCGTTCACCAATAAAACAGATACCGGTACTGTCTTTTTTATCGTGCGTAGTAAATCCATGTTGCAATGCAAGTTCTCTGACTTCATTTTTCGGCATATCACCGACGGGAAACAGGGCATGAGATAACTGCTCCTCACTCAGTGCATGCAGGAAGTAACTTTGATCCTTGTTGTCATCGATGCCGCGCAGTAATTGTGTATGGCCATCAACGTTTCGGTTTCTGACATAGTGACCGGTAGCTATTTTGTCGGCGCCTAAAGTGAGCGCATGATCAAGGAATGCGCGGAATTTGATTTCCTTGTTGCACAGGATGTCTGGATTGGGCGTACGCCCGGCACGGTATTCATCGAGGAAATGCGCGAACACGCGGTCCCAGTACTCGCTGGCGAAGTTAACGGTATGCAGTGTGATACCGAGTTGTTCACTAACTGAGCGGGCATCGGCGAGATCGACGGCAGCAGAGCAATAGTCTTCATCATCGTCTTCTTCCCAGTTCTTCATGAACAGGCCTTCAACGTTATAGCCTTGCTGCTGTAGCAACAGGGCGGCGACCGAGGAATCGACGCCGCCAGACATGCCGACAATCACTTTCTTACCAGGCATGGTTATTTAGTGTCTTCACCAATGCCCATGTCGGACATAACATGTTCCAGTATGTCCATGCTGTAACGTCGGCCTTCGAGGTAATCATCGATGGTGCGCAGTACCATTGGGCTACGCAGTTTGTGGTTGTTGTCGAACAGTTCTTCGCGGCTGAGCCATAGGGCTTGCTTGATACCTTCGTCGAGTGCTTGTTCTGGTCGGTGATCGTAACAGCTGCCACAAAACGAGAAGCGCAGGAAGGATTCACTGTGTACAGGATGGCGCCAGAGCTGTATGCCAACCAGGGCCTCTGGCTGGAATGTCCACGCTGTTTCTTCATAGGTTTCGCGAATTACTGCCTCGATCAGGCTTTCACCGGATTCGAGGTGACCTGCAGGCTGGTTATACATCAGCTGGCCATCAACCATTTCTTCGACGATCAGGAACTTGCCGTCTTTCTCTGCGATGGCGGCAACGGTTACATGCGGTTTCCAGATCATCATTTCGTTTTACCCAGTCTGCGGGAACGTTCTTTGCGTACAGCATAAGTCCAGAATTGACTGATACTGAAGTAGCCAATGATACTGCTGGCAGTGGCCAGCACAAAACACCCGGTTAAAAACGGTTTCCAGCTGGTTTCGAGTTCATTTTGCAACCATTCGAACGTGAGCTGGAATTCAAAATTCTGTACCGGCTCACCCAGGATCCAGGTGCCTACAAGGTAAGCAAAATAGAACATGGGCGGAATCGTTATCGGATTGGATATCCATACAATAACGACAGACAGGGGCAGGTTGGTGTGAAAAATGATTGCCGCCGCAGCCGCCATCACCATTTGCGACGGAATGGGCACCCACATAAAAAACAGGCCCACGGCGAATGCGCCGGCAACCGAGCGCCGGTTCATGTGCCATAAATTCGGATTATGCAGAGCCTCGCCAAAAATACTCAGGTATTTATGCTCCTTGATCTCTGTGTGGCTCGGCATAATGCGCTTGAAAAACTTGCGGGGCATGGGAACTGTCTTGTCCTGGCTTATATGTTTCCAAATGCTTCCAGGCTACCGGTTATGACCAGAATACTGGATGTCATCTAAAGATAACGGGCGTAAATTATCGTCTTTATTCTGATTATAGGCAATGCAGTGCATTGCAATGTCACGGAAGCTTCATGTTTGAAAAAGGATTTTCAATCTCGGTTTTATCGGTCTGTGCGCTGGCTTTTCTTACTGGCATCCTCTTTGTTAACAGGCTTAGCCAGCTACCGTCATTTTACCTGACGGCCTTCATTATATTTTTAGCCATTTGTGCCTGTGTCTGGCTATTCAGGTACGCGCGGTGTTCCACCATCAGTATCGCTATCCTGTTCTTTTTACTCGGAATATCGCGAGCTTATGTGCATGCATATGGCTATCTTGAACATGTATTACCCGAGTCGCTCGCGGGTACGGATATCCAGGTGACGGGGACAATTGCATCGATACCTCGACAAGATGGTGAGGTACAGCGCTTTGTCTTCGAGGTGCAAGGCACAGAACATGTGCCAGCAGAAGCAAAAAAAATACCCGATAAAATTCGTTTGAGCTGGTATTACGGTAACCCGGTTCATGCGGGGGAAGTCTGGCAGTTTCTGGTTCGGTTAAAACCTCCACATGGTTTCTTGAATCCTGGCGGTTTTGACTATGAACGCTGGCTGTACCTGCAGGGTATCCATGCAACAGGGTATGTAAGGGAAAGTAAATATAACGCCCGTGTCGAAGTTGCACCCGTACATTCAGTTCAACGCCTGCGCGAGAACATCAGCAAATCTTTACCTGATTCAGCATTCTCCGGGATGATTAAGGCGCTGTTGGTTGGAGAACGATCAGGTATTTTACAAGCACAGTGGGATACCCTGATCACCACCGGTACCAACCATCTGATGGCTATATCCGGCCTGCATATCGGGCTGGTATCGTTATTCGGTTACTGGTTAAGCCGCCGGCTGATACCGGCTGCACTGATGCTGAGTGTGCCGGCACAGCACATCGCTATCTGTGCCGGCGTTTGCGTCGCCTTGCTATATGCAATGCTGGCGGGTTTTGCCATTCCGACACAACGAGCCATGATTATGCTGACCTGTGTCGCAGGTGCCTTGGTTTTGCGCAGAACAGCATATCCGCCCGATATTCTCTCCGTCGCATTGATGCTGGTATTGCTATGGGATCCGATGGCAGTATTGTCTGCCGGTTTCTGGTTTTCATTTCTTGCGGTTGCAGCGATTTTTTATGCACTCTCGTCAGCACATTCTGCTGTAACAGAATCAAGACTTCGATCAATACTCAAGCAGTGGGTATGGATACAGATTGCCATCACACTGGCACTGTTTCCTGTTTCACTGCATCTGTTTCAGCAGGCCTCACTGGTGTCACCGCTGGCAAACCTGCTGCTGGTGCCCTATGTCAGTTTCACCGTCGTGCCGCTGGTGTTACTTGGTTTGCTGACTATGTTCGTTTCAGCGCCGGTATCAGGCGTGCTGTTTACACTGGCATCCAGCCTGTTCGAGTTAATCTGGCCGTTGCTCGAATTACTTGCCGAGATGCCTGTGTCGAGGTGGAGCCAGCATAAACCCGGGTTATTACTGACTGCGCTGGGTCTGCTGGGCTCAGTGATTCTGTTATCGCGTAATATTGGCTATAAGCGTTTTGCCGGTGTGCTATTGCTGATGCCGATGCTGGCTTTCACGCCAGCGCAACCGGCTGATGGTGATATTACAGTGACTTTTCTGGATGTCGGCCAGGGGCTGTCGGTCGTGATTAACACGGGAAGTCATGTGCTGGTTTACGACACCGGTGCGCGCTTCAGTGATCGCATGAATAGCGGCTCATCTACATTGGTGCCATACCTCAGACAGCAGGGCATTAAACAACTGGACCTGTTAATTGTGAGTCACGGTGATAATGATCATATTGGTGGCGCTGAATCATTACTCGCAGCGTATCCTGGAACACCTGTAATGGGGCAGGGTATTGAAAGCCTGGAAACAGTCAACAAGGTCGCGTGCAGGGCGGGTGATGCCTGGCACTGGGAGGGCGTCAATTTCACGATCCTGCATCCGGATGCATCGCACTACAAGAAAACCAATAACCAGTCCTGTGTGCTGCGTATTGAAGCGCCTGGCGGCACCGTGTTGCTAACCGGCGATATTGAAAAAAATATTGAAAGCAGGTTGCTCAAATCCGCCCGACAGCATCTCGACAGCGATATTCTGCTGGTGCCGCATCATGGCAGCAAGAGCTCATCGACGCCAGAATTTATCGAGGCTACTTCGCCAAAAATAGCAATATTTGCGAGTGGTTATCGAAATCGATACGGCTTACCGAGCGAAGTGATTTTGCAGCGCTATACTCAGTTGAGTGCAAAGTTGTATGCCACGGGGCATCACGGAGCCATTGAGATCAAAATTGATGCTGAAAAGGGTGTTCTTGAACCACAATTGTACCGGCAAACCAGCCGGAAATACTGGCATCATCAGGTACCTGTTTTTAGCCTTGATGGCTGATTTCAAGTATCATAGGGCGCACTTGCGAACTGAATCGGGCCATTCACTTATGTTCGGTTCCCAAGACTATCTAATAACTATAATGACGACAGGTGGGAAGTGTTTGAGTTGGTGAAATCCGGCGGTTGGTTAATGCTGCCAATAATTCTTTGTTCCATTATTTCCATTTCAATCATCGTTGAACGTTTCTGGAGCTTGCAGCGTGAAAAAGTGCTGCCCAAGCACCTGGTGGCTTCAGTATGGCACATGATCAAAACCGGCAAGCTTGAGAAAACGGTCATTGAAGATGTAGGTAAACAGTCAGCCCTGGGGAAAGTTTTAACCGCAGGCCTGAAAAATCGCCAGTATTCGCGTGAGCGCATCAAGGAGAGTATTGAGGAACGCGGCCGGGAAGTGGTGCACGAACTGGAGCGATTCCTGAACCCGCTGGGTACGATTGCTTCTATCTCTCCATTACTGGGCTTGCTGGGCACCGTGGTTGGTATGATCAAGGTGTTCACGGCAATAACAACACATGGGGTCGGTAATCCTGGTGTACTCGCTAACGGTATCTCACAGGCGATGATTACAACGGCCGCGGGACTGTCAGTCGCCATTGTCAGCCTGATTTTTTACCGCTATTTCAGACGCCGGGTGGATACCATCGTCGTTGAAATTGAGATGGAAGCCATCAAGATGGTTGATGTGCTGCACAATAACCGTGAAGAACCCGGTGCGTAGCTAGTATGAACTTCCGTCCCGACAGGAAAGAAGACAATGTAGAGATTAACCTGACGCCGTTGATCGATGTTGTGTTTCTGTTGCTGATATTTTTCATGGTTTCAACTACTTTTGACCGCCATGCCAAGCTCAAGGTGCAGTTGCCCGAAGCCAGTGCAAAGATGGAGCAGAAACAGGAAGAGCCGATCGTGTTATCCATCGACGCCAACGGCAAGTATTACATCAACGATCGCCAGGTGGTGAACACCCAGCTCGATACGCTGAAAAAAGCCTTACGCAAGTCTGTTGGGGATAAGAAAGATGTCGCGCTGGTATTGCGTGCCGATGCCAAGACGCCACATCAATCTGTCGTCAGGGCCATGGACGCAGCCTCGCAACTCGGTCTTACCCGGCTTTCCATCGCAACACTGGAAAGTAAATAAATCCCCTGATGAGTACTGAAGCTGATAATACGCGGTACTACAAGCGCCTGCTATCACTGGCTTTTGTCCACTGGAAGATATTTCTCATCTCCATTATTGGCATGATTCTCGTTGCCAGTACAGACACCATGATTGCTGCATTTATGAAGCCACTGATGGACGACGGTTTCGTCAATCGCGACATGGATACCGTGCGCCAGCTACCTTTCTTACTCGTCGGTATATTCGTGGTGCGCGTGTTTGCGATGTTCATTTCCATGTACTGCATCAGCTGGGTTGGTCGCATGGTAATTCTGGTTTTGCGCAAGAAAATGTTTGAACGACTGCTGCTGTTGCCAACCAGTTATTACGATACCGCTACCAGCGGGGAAATCATTTCCAAGTTCACTTTTGATGTAGAGCAGGTCGCCACTGCTGCAACCAAGGCAATCACTATTATCGTGCGTGACACTTTTACTGTGATTGGTCTGCTTGCCTGGATGTTTTATCTCAGTGTCAGCCTGACACTGGTGCTGTTAACAGCCGGGCCCATAATCGCCGTGCTGGTGAGTTTTGTTACCAAAAAATTTAGAAAACTCAGCAAGCGTATTCAAAGCAGTATGGGGGATGTATCACGTATTGTCGAAGAATCGATCAAGGCACAGGTTGTGGTGAAGGTATTCAATGGCAAAAACCATGAACTGGAGCAGTTTGAAAAAATAAACGAACAGAACCGTCGTCAGAATATGCGCATGATCGCGACCCAGGCATTAAGTACGCCGACCATCCGTTTGATTGTTGGTTTTGGACTTGCTTTCATTATCTACCTCGTTACCAAAGATGATGCGCTCAGTATCGTCACACCGGGTACTTTTGCATCCTACATGGTCGCGATTACTTTCCTGTTTGGTCCGGTTAAACGCCTGTCTGATGTGAATGTTGAGTTGCAACGTGGCATCGCAGCCGCGGAGAGTGTATTCAATCTCTCCGACCTGGAAAAAGAGGTAGATGAAGGTACTTACACCATCGACCGTGCGACCGGAAACATTACGTTCGAACATGTCAGTTTTCAGTACAACGAAGGCAAGGAAGCGGCTTTGTCAGATATCAATCTCGATATCAAGGCAGGTCAGACAATTGCATTTGTAGGGCGCTCGGGTAGCGGTAAAACAACACTTCTGAGTCTGTTACCAAGGCTGTATGACGCTGACGAAGGTGTAATTACAGTCGATGGTGTCAATATCCGTGATTACACGCTGGAGAATCTGCGTGATCAGATTGCGTTTGTCGGCCAGGATGTCGTGCTGTTCAACGACACGGTTGCACACAATATCGCCTATGGTTCCATGCTTGGTACCGAGATGAGTGCCATCAAGCAGGCCGCGCGTTCTGCCTATGCCGACGATTTTATCGAGGAGCTGAGTGATGGCTATGATACCGTCGTCGGTGAGCGTGGCATGATGCTTTCCGGTGGCCAGCGTCAGCGCATCGCTATCGCGCGTGCTTTGCTCACGGATGCGCCAATCCTGATCCTGGATGAAGCCACGTCAGCACTGGATACAGAATCGGAACGCTTTATCCAGTCCTCGCTCGAGGAGTTGATGAAAAACAGGACTACACTGGTCATTGCGCATCGGCTATCGACCATCGAGAAAGCAGACATCATTGTTGTGCTGGATGAAGGCCGTATTGTCGAATCCGGTACCCATCAGCAGCTTCTGGACAAAGAAGGTCATTATGCTGCCCTGCACAAGATGCAGTTCGGTAGCTAAAGGATGAAGATTCCTGATGAAAAGGCTGGATCACTACTGGTATAGCCAGAACCCTGTTGCATGGCTGTTGTTGCCACTGTCATGGCTGTTCTGTGTTGTCGCCATACTACGCCGACAGTTATATCGAATCGGCATCCTCAGGCAGCACAGCCTGCCTGTGCCTGTAATAGTCGTCGGTAACATCAGTGTTGGTGGCACTGGCAAGACACCGTTGATTATTGCACTGTCTCAACTGCTTGCCCGCCAGGGCTTTAAAGCAGGGGTAATCAGTCGTGGATATGGCAGCAATATCTCGGGTGTTCATAAAGTAAGCGCTGACGATGACGCGGCCGTCTGTGGCGACGAGCCATTGCTGATCAAGATACGAACCGGTCTTCCTGTTGTGATTGGCAGTGATCGGGTTGCCGCGGCTGAATATTTACTCGATCATTATGACTGCGATGTGCTGTTATCCGATGATGGTATGCAGCATTACCGTATGCAACGCGATGTAGAAATTGCTGTGGTTGATAGCACGCGTATGCATGGTAACGGTTTCTGTATTCCCGCGGGCCCGTTGAGAGAACCAGTGAGCCGCCTGCAACAGGTAGACATGGTCGTGTTTCATGGTGACAACACGGAGGCTTATCACTTCATCCTGAAAATTGACCAGTGCAAGGATCTGGTATCAGGCATTGAGAAACCATTAACCGCTTTTGAAGGCATAAAGGTACATGCTGTCGCAGGTATTGGTCATCCGCAACGCTTTTTCTCGCAACTGAAAGCCCGCGGTATAGAAATTATCGAACATCCTTTTCCAGACCATCATATCTATTCAGCAACGGATTTTGAATTCGATGATGGGCTGGCGGTGCTCATGACAGAAAAAGATGCGGTGAAATGTGTTGGTCTGGAGCTTGAGAATGCCTGGTCGGTCAGGGCGAATGCCAGCCTGTCTTCCAAACTAAAAGAAGACATTATCAGCCTGGTACCCGGAAAATGAAGAAAAAATTATTACAGATTCTGGTATGTCCGCGCTGCCACGGGCCACTTGAATACCGTCGCAAGCAATCTGTATTGGTATGCCAGAAAGACAAGCTGGCTTACCCAATAAGAAACGGAATACCGGTATTGCTCGAAATTGAAGCCAAAGCGCTTGATGATCAGTAATATTCCGGCTGGATAGTCTACAATCCACTTGTTACACACGTGATACATTATGTCTGAAGATTTCAAAATTATTATTCCCGCCCGCTACGACTCCAGTCGTTTTCCAGGTAAACCATTAGCTGATATTCACGGCAAACCGATGATCCAGCGCGTTTACGAGGCTGCAGTTGACTCAGGCGCTGAAGAAGTCATTGTCGCTACAGACAGCCCGAAGATCGGTATGGCTGCAGAAGACTTTGGCGCAACTGTTTGTATGACGCTGGAAGAGCACAACACGGGTACCGATAGACTGATAGAAGTCGTCGATAAAATGGAATGGGGTGATGAAACCATCGTGGTTAATCTGCAGGGAGACGAGCCGCTAACACCGCCAGCGATCATTAACCAGGTAGCCACAAACCTGCTCAGGCATGAGGAAGCAGATTGTGCCACGCTTTACTCCGATCTGGATGCTGATGATGCTAATGATCCGAATATTGTAAAACTGGTGACCGATGCTAACGGATTTGCCATGTATTTCAGTCGTTCGGTCATACCGTACGTACGTGATACCGATGATGCTACGCTGAACAATCTCAAGTACAAGCGCCATATTGGCCTGTATGCATACAAGGTGGGTCTGTTACGCGTATTGCGCCATATGAGTCCCTGCGAAATTGAGAAGGCTGAAAAGCTGGAGCAACTGCGCCTGATGTGGCATGGCATGAAAATTCACGCTGCCAAAGCGGCTTCCATACCGGGACATGGTGTAGATACACCGGAAGATCTCGAGCGAGTTCGGGCTGCTATCGCACCGAGCTATTAATCAAGCCACAGCGCTGCAAACCAGCGTCTTCTCGTTATATCTTTGCGTGACATTGTGTAAACTGCGTTTACATAATGCACAGCCCGATTCTGGCCTGCCCGAATTTTTAGTCACCTGCGTCATATATATTCCGTGAATAATCAATTATCACTTTTTGCTACCTGCCCCAAAGGCGTAGAAGACCTGCTGGCTACAGAATGTAAACACTCACATCTGAAAGATATTCGCCCTTCACATGGAGGTGTTTACTGCCGCGGTGACCTCAGTGCCGCTTATCACCTCTGTTTATGGTCACGAACAGCCAGTCGCGTTCTGCTTCAGTTAGCACGGTTTGATGTCAGCGATCATGACGATCTGTATAACGGTGTGCAGGCTATCAGCTGGCCTGAGCATGTGTCTGCCAGTGGCAGTCTGGCTATTGATTGCAACAGTTCACATAAAGTGATTAACAACAGTCATTATGCGATGCTCAAGGTCAAAGATGCCATTATTGACCAGTTCCAGTCACAGTTAGAACGCAGGCCAAACATAGAACGTAATCGTCCGGATATTCGTATTAACGTCTATATCGATCGTGATAGCTGTAGTGTTTACCTGGACCTTTCCGGCGAGCCTCTGCATATGCGTGGTTACCGTCAGCAGGCGGGTGCAGCACCGCTAAAAGAAAACCTGGCCGCGGCTATCCTGTTGCGTTCAAACTGGCCTGCACTGGCAGCAGAAGGACGACCACTGATCGATCCGCTTTGTGGCTCGGCAACGCTGTTACTCGAAGCTGCATACATAGCAACCGATAAAGCACCCGGTCTGCTCCGTGACTACTATGGTTTTTCTTCATGGAAACAGCACGATGCTGCTATCTGGAACAGACTTCACCATGAAGCTGAGCAAAAAGCAGAGGCGGGCAAACAGCAAGTTCCCGCGCTCATTGGTATAGAGAAATCTTTCAAGGTGGCCGGTATCGCCAGAGATAACATCAGGGCCGCAGGATTTGCTGACCTGATTGAAATCAAGCAGGCGGATTCAGTAACAGTGATCAGAGATTTGCCCGAAATCACAGGACTGATTGTTACCAATCCACCATATGGGCGCCGCATTGGTGAGTCTGATCAGCTAAAGCAGCTCTATCTTGACCTCGGTAAAAGCCTGAAAAATCATTTCCCCGGATGGAACATCGCCCTGTTTACAGCCAGTCACGAACTGGCGAAGTTTTTTGGTCTAAGGGCTCACCATAAAAATACACTGTATAACGGCGCACTCAAGTGCACCCTGTATCAGTATCGTGTGCGAGAAGCACAGACTGGCGAGGACATTCAGGCAAAACCAGCTGAGCAAGCCGATAACAGGGATGCTGAAATGTTTGCCAACCGGCTGACAAAGAACCTGAAACACCTCAGAAAGTGGGCGAGACGTGAAGGAATCAGCTGTTACCGTATCTATGATGCCGATATTCCCCAGTATGCCGTTGCAATAGATATCTATGATGGCTTCGTGCATGTGCAGGAATACGAACCGCCGAAAACGGTGAACAAGGTAAAGGCGTTTGTACGTATCCAGGACATCATTGACCAGGTAGCGCAGGTGCTCGAGGTCAATAAATCGCACATCATACTCAAAACACGCAAACGCCAGAGCGGCTCCGAGCAGTATCAACGCCTCGATGAGGCTAATCGCGCTATGGTGGTGCAGGAGTCAGGACTCAAGTTCAGGGTTAACCTGCATGATTACCTGGATACGGGTTTATTCCTGGATCATCGACCAACGCGGCAGATGATCATGCACATCGCAAAAGGCAAAACATTTCTAAATTTGTTTGCTTATACAGGAACGGCAACTGTTTACGCGGCAGCGGGTGGTGCCGCGACAACGACAACCGTTGACATGTCCAACACCTACCTGGGTTGGGCGCAGGACAATATGGCTTTAAACGGCTTTAAAGGCGAGCAGCATCGATTTCTCCGTGAAGATTGTCTGCAGTGGCTGGAAACAGCTGCAGAAACTGGTAACCGTTACCAGTTAATATTTCTGGACCCGCCAACATTTTCCAATTCGAAGAAAATGGAAACGATTCTTGATATCAAACGAGACCATGCTGAGCTGATTGACAAAGTAATGGCGCTGCTCGATGAGCAGGGTGTGCTGATATTTTCGAGTAATGCCCGAAACTTCAAACTCGATAGCGATGCGCTTTCGGACTACATCTTGCGTGATATTACCAAGCAGACAACCAGTGAAGATTTCAGGCGTAAACCCGCACATAAATGCTGGTGCCTGGCCAGAAATGCTGACGCATTAAAGGCCTGTGTTCGCTGAGAGCCTTTTCAGGCTGCTTCAGGCGGCGGCAGGCGCCGGCTTGCTGGATGACAGCAGGGTATTGATAAAGCGGTCTTCGAGATCGATACGAATGGCCAGTTCTTCACCCAGCTTCGAAAGTTGTTCGGGCAACTGGTTCAGTACCTCGGGATCGAAGTTTTCTGAAGTATCATAAAGATCATTGAAAGCCACAGCGACCTGGGTGGTTTCAGTGATCCTGTCAAAAATCTGGTTGGCCAGCTGAATGATTTCATCACGACGTTCTTGTCCTTCTTCAATTCGGCGATAGATTTCGAAATGGCCTGTTGCGAGATAGTCGACGAGATCCTGACAAAATTCCTGCAGCAGTTCCATGGTTTCATCATTACTTTCAGGGTTCTGATCAGCCTGGCTGGCCAGGTTGTAGTACTGTGAAAGTACGCCGTTGCGTTCGGCAATCAGTTGCTTTATTTCTTTTCGAGTGCGTGCCCGTCTTTCCTGCGGCGGTTGTTTAGTTGCCGTGTTCATTATTCTTCCTCACCTTATTTTTTATTCAATTTATCGCAGGGACTGGATCCTGCTTTTGTTATTAACGACATATTTACCGACTTGTTCGCATTAAATCAAGTATTGACAAATTTATAAAAACAGTAAGGTGCTCTGGATAGAAACAGTTTCTAGAATTATTTGAAGTTATGTTTATTAAGTCACTGATATTTTTCCTCAGTTAACTAAAAGCGCCATAAGATTCAGAAGTTAATAATTCATTAATATTGTAAAAATGCGTGTTACACATTTTCCTTTAGCAAAAAAACGACTATATAAAGTATCTACACACACCTAAATGTATCAAATCAGCTACAACTCTTAACTACGCATCGGGCATGCATTCGAAACCATTGTCGGGCGCTGCTATAAAGTGAGATGGGGACACTGAATAATATGAATAATGAACTTGATCCATATGCTGAAGATATAACAGAAATTACCTTGTCATCCGATTTTGATGACGACAGCAATATACAACAGGAAAGCATTAATCTTGAGTATGTACAGGATCAGAAATTCAAAGGCATAAAGCGTAACTTTGTTATATTCAATGAAGTACAGCTTTATTATTCGATGAAGTCATTCAGAAAGAAAGAGAATGTTCGCCACAGGTTGAATCTTAGTTATGTGAATCAGAAACCCGAACGGGTACAAATGGTGTCGTGGCGCTGGTTAAGCACTGCGTTCGCGGGTCTGGTCTGGTCGATGTTGCTGGTTTACGTAGGTTACTTTACCCAGCTCAAGGCCGATTATATTGTCGTGGTGGGTGTGTTACTGGGAGCATTCAGTGCTATTTCCATGATGATTTTCTACTATCGGACTCAGGATAAGCTGGTATTCAGCAGTTTTGTCGGTGGTGTGCCGTTATTTGAAGTTGGAAACATGAAGGCGGGCAACCAGGCCTTTGAGGCATTCATGCAAACGCTGGATGCCCATATAGAAAAAGGCCAGAACAGTAATACCATGCATCAGCGTCTTTCAGGTGAATTAATAGATCTGCGCCGTATTCGTGATGAAGGCATGATCGACAATGAAACCTATGAAAATGCACGGTCCCGAATTTTTCAGCACGAAGCTTATCAGCAAAAATAATCTTTAAGCGGTGTCTGAACGACGATGATATGATGATGTGACCATTTGAGACCTGAGAAGAGGATTCACATGAGCTCACCTAACAAGTTCAGGCGTCGTTTGATTCAGCTGTCCGGCCTGTTTGGCGCAGGACTGGTAACACGTTCCGTACAGGCGCATCACACAGATACACATTTCGATGATAAATCAGCGCATCAGCTGGTGTATCAATGTAACAAGGCTGAGCATGATTACATTGATCATATATTATTTTCCTGCGGCGAAATGCTACGCAAGTATGGTGATGATATTGAGATTATCGTAACTGCATTTGGCCCGGGCATTCATTTACTCGGTGAAAGGCCTGGAAGAGGGATCAGTCGTCTGCAACAGCAACGCGCGCGCTCGTTGCATGATTATGGCGTGGCCTTTCATGCCTGTGGCAATACCATGAAATCCTTGGACTGGAGCGAGGATGATTTACTCGACTTTGCCGAAGTCGTTCCCATCGGCGCTGACGATATCATGTTGCTGCAGGAGAAAGGTTTTGCCTATATGAGCTGGTAGTATTCAGCCTTACAGGCGAGCAAAAAATCTGGCCGCCTTGCTGGGAGCTGTTGTCCAGCTTATACCTGCCTGTTCCAGCAGGGTAGTCAGTGCGCGACGGATTTCATCGGCGTGCGTAGTATCCGATATCTCGACTTCGATTTCATGTTCGACACTGCCATCGGGGAAAGTACTGCTATCAAGTTCAAACACGATTTTTGTTGATAGTTCA
This sequence comes from Gammaproteobacteria bacterium, assembly GCA_029287435.1. Taxonomy (GTDB): domain Bacteria; phylum Pseudomonadota; class Gammaproteobacteria; order SZUA-229; family SZUA-229; genus JABDQW01. Next base: position 6,883 of record JARFRD010000212.1, on the reverse strand, counting down.
CCGGCTTCCAGCTTGTATTCGGGCAGAATTATGCGCTCATTCCTGAACATGCCGATGTACTTGAGCGGCTCATCGACACAGGTATGCTCTAACATTTCCAGCAAGGTATTAGCATGTGAGGGCAGGTACTGTTTGATGATATCTTCCGGTGTAATATGTCCTTCCAGTAGATCATGGGCAGCGTGATCCGGGATGCTGGTCTCTTGTTCAATGCGTTGGGACAATTCTTGACGATCTTCGGCGTGATAACTGCTCTTTCCCTTGGTTGTGAAAATATTTTTCCTGTTCTGCACGCGTAATCTGACTGCAAGATCTGCATCATGCAGACACAACGAAGGGCTGTCGAAGAAGTGATTGACCTGGGTTACACGGTTGTTGAGCACAGATTCAGGCAGGCCAAGCTGGACAACCAGGTTGTTAAAAGCCTCTGCATTATCTACAGCAAACTTGAATTCGATCTCTGTAGACAGGGAAGCAGCCATCGGTCGTTACAAATTATTTTTCTGCACTAATGTAACAAACCCAGCTTGGATCCGGATCGCCATGTGTGGTTGGTGAATAAATGCCATCGCCTTCACCGGTTTCTTCATCAGTTCCTTCCCAGTAGACCGTAATGTTTGTGAATCCAGCCTCCTGCAGGATTTCCTGAATTTCAGGCAACGTCCACAGCCGCCATTCGTAAGTGAAAGCTTTGCGTAGACGAGATTTGTCAGGAAAGTGGAAATGAATATGGCAGGTCATTTCACCTGTGATCGGGTTGTAGCTTTCCTGTTCCCATACATAGGTGAAACCCTTGTGTTTGGTTTTTTCCTTCGTTTCCTGGTAAGCCTCGTAGCCACCAAAAGCATCCAGAAAAAAGACACCGTCATCTGCCAGGGAATCGTGTACCTTTTTGAAGTACGTCTTCATCAGCTTGCGTGTTTTAAACAGCTGGTAACTGAAATTCATCGCCAGAATCACCTGGGCCGGTTTGGCCTTGGCAGTAAGCACATTGTCCTTTATCAAGGTGATACGTTTGCGGGCTGCAGGCTCAAGTTTTTTCAGGTTATTTTCTTTGCCCCAGGCGAGTACTTCCGGATCGAGATCAACACCAACTGCTGTGTTTTTCTCGCGGTTTTTCACCCACTCACAACACATATTTGCAGTACCGCAAAAGTCCTCTCTGAGGGTGTGGGCGTTGTAGCCTTTTATTTTGCGGTAGGTTTTGTTGATGAAGTCATATTCATGCTCAACATCCTGCACAGAAATCTCATACAAGGCATGTCGATCAGCCCTGGAACTCATGCTCTTAGTATCGTTGGATTTTTTTCTTTTTCGTTGTTTTTGTTTGTTTTTAGCGAATTTCATGCGCGCGATTATGACATAGTGATTAAGGCTTCGGAACAGCCCGCAGAGGGCGATTTCCACTGTTTACCCGTCGGGTTACATAAATATAGAAGGTTAATTGAGATATAGCATTGATAAACTAAAATAAAAGCGTAAAACTATGCATATATAATTGAATTTAGGCCTTGTCGGCCACAATGTGAGCACTATGCCAAACGCCATGAATCCTGAAAATTCGCCATCCAAGACCGTGAATATTACCTCTGCATTGAAGAAGGTTGCTGCAGGTTCGGAAGCAAACGCCGAGCAGACAGAAATTAATGATCTAGACAACAGTGAGCTTTACCTTAATCGGGAGTTAACATGGCTTGCATTTAACCAACGTGTGTTGAGCATGGCAGCTGATCCAAAAACACCATTGCTCGAGCGCGTCAAATTTCTTGCCATTATCGGTAGTAATCTCGATGAGTTTCAGATGAAACGTCTTGGCGGCCTCAAACAACAACTGGCTGCTGGTGTACGCGATGCCACCATCGACGGCCGTATGCCCGCTGAACAGATTGCAGAATGCCAGGTTAAAGTCAGGGAGTTGCACGCTGAACAAAACCGTATCTTGCGTGAGCTACTTGTTTTGCTGTCAGAGCAGGACATCAAGCTGGTTGATTACGACTCACTCAGGGATGGCGAGAAGGAAGCGCAGCGTAAAAATTTCATTGAGAATATTTTCCCGTTATTAACACCACTGGCGATGGACCCGGGACACCCGTTTCCGTTCATTTCCAACCTGGCACTCAATCTGCTGGTTTCGCTGCGCCATAAAGGTGGCACCACCACGCATATTGCGCGCATCAAGGTGCCGGTCAACAAGGATATTTCGCCACGATTTATCAAGGTTGGTGACGAGCATAAGTATGTGAAGCTCGAAGATGTGATTACGCATAACCTTGATTTGCTGTTCCCGGGTATGGAGATCCTGTCCTGCGAGCTGTTCAGGGTTACGCGTAATGCCATCGTGGAAGTCGAAGAAGAAAGCGCCGATGATCTGCTGGCCATGATCGAGTCAGAGTTACGCGACAGGCATTTTGCCCCCATAGTGCGGCTGCAGGTTGAGAAAGGCATGAATCCAACACATCGTGGCATGCTCGCAGCTGAGCTTGGTCTGGATGAGGACAATGATGTGTATGAAGTCGAGGCCATCATGGGCATGCGTGACCTGTTCGAGATAGCGTTTCTCGATCGACCGGAGCTGCATGATTCACCGCATAAGCCGATAGATCACACCAGACTGGCGCATGATTCACGTAATATTTTCCATATTATCCGTGAGCGTGGCTCATTACTGTTCCAGTACCCTTACGAATCATTCACCACCAGTGTTGAGCGCTTCCTGAGAACAGCAAGCACCGATCCCAAGGTTCTCGCCATCAAGATGACCCTGTACCGTACTTCGGCAGAGGGCGGCATCATTGATTCTCTGGTGCAGGCAGCACGTAACGGCAAACAGGTTGCTGTACTGATCGAGCTGAAAGCCCGCTTTGACGAAGCGGCAAATATCGGCTGGGCAAGGAGACTGGAGCAGGCCGGTATTCATGTTACCTACGGTGTCATAGGCCTGAAGACGCACAGCAAGGTCATTCTCGTGGTGCGCAAGGACTATAACAAGCTGCGCCGCTATGCCCATGTCGGAACGGGTAACTATCATTCCGGTACGGCACGATTATACAGCGATCTTGGTATGCTGACCTGTGACGACATGATTACCCAGGATCTCACCGAGCTGTTTAACTACCTCACAGGGTACTCACCACCACCGACTTATCGCAAAATCCTGGCTGCACCTTACACGCTGAAAAAGGCGCTGCTACAGAAGATCGAGCGTGAAGAAAAACTGCACACTGAAGCTTCACCTGGATTGATCCAGTTCAAGATGAATGCTCTCGAAGATGTCGATATCACGCGGGCGCTTTACAGGGCAGCCAGGGCGGGTGTGAAAATTGATTTAATCGTGCGTGACACCTGCCGTATGCGAGCCGGTTTACCGGGGATCAGCGAGAATGTAAGAATCATTAGCGTAGCAGGGCGCTTCCTCGAGCACGCCCGTATCTACTATTTCCATAATGGTGGTAAAGAGGAATACTACATAGGTTCTGCTGACCTGATGACTCGAAATCTGGAAAGTCGCGTTGAAGTTGTTGCGCCAGTTGATGATGACAGGCTGACACAGGAACTGAGATTGATAATTGATGTGCAGCTGTCCAGTAAAAAGAATGTGTGGGAAATGAAGCCTGATGGAACTTATGAAGAGCGCACATATGACAGGGAAGATGAAACTGTGATGAGTTCTCAGGAGACATTCATACAGCTCGCATCAAAACGTAAAACAGCTGCAGCAAAACACAGACAGACGAAATTGCGTGAAAAGCTTTTAACCTATTTCCATAAACGCGTACTTAATGAGAGTTAAGGCTGAGGCTATAGGTCGACAATCAGAGCTTGTTCTACAACTACGTGTCTGTGCATCAATAAGCGCCGCTTGATCTATGGCAAAGAATCAACACGAATACATTCTGCCTGAAACCAGCTCGACCGCAGATTTTATTGCTTCTCTACAGAGCATATTTACTATTCGTGAAGAGCATGAAGCTGTCATTTGGCGAACATTCTATGATACCTTCGATTGGCGCCTGTTCAATCAGGGAGCGTCTCTGGAACTGTATAAGGACCAGACATCTCCCAAGGTTTACTGGCGTGCCGATAAAGATAGTGCCCGTAAGATACAGCTGGGTCTGTCCTCGGTACCTCGCTTTATCGATCATATGCCGCGCAGCAATCTGCGCAAACAGCTCGAGCCGATTCAGAAAATGCGCGAATTACTGCCGCGGATCAAACTGAAAATCAAACGACAACCTATCGTGGTTCTGAATGATGAAGGCAGAATCATTGTCAGGCTAAATGTTGACGAGTACTGGTTCCGGCCAGCAAAAACACGTGCTGCACATGTTCTGGGGCGACGCGTATCGTCAAAAGCGGTGAAGGGCTACCAGGAAAATTATGATCAATACCTGGATTTCATTCAACAGCTGGAGTTAAGAACAGCGCCTGACAACATGCTGAAACTGGCACTCGCTGAAACTGGTCATTCCGCCGGTGATTACACAACCAAGCTAAATCTGCTACTTGATACGGATGAACCCTTGATCGCTGCGCTCAAGGAGATCCTGGCCCGTTTATCTGAGATCATTCATCAAAACACACCGGGTACAATCAGAGGCGAAGATACCGAATATCTTCATGATTATCGCGTGGCGGTCAGGAAAACAAGATCGGTTATGTCTGAAATTAAAGATGCCTTGCCACCTGATATCGTAAATACTTACGGCAAGTTCTTCTCCATGCTGGGTAAATATACCGGGCCGGTTAGAGACATCGATGTTTACCTGATAAAACTTGATAAATATCAAAAAAATTTATCAAAAGAAGGTAAGAAGCAACTGAAAGCTTTCAAGTTACACTTGCAGGAATTACGTAAAGAAAAACAGGCTGCACTTAAAGAAACACTAAAGTCGTCTGAGTACAAGCAGGCAATGAAATCATGGGATGAATATCTGCAGCAACCTGTTGAAAATCTCGATGAGAACTCACCACAAGCCAGGCCCGTCAGTACAGTCGCAGACAAGTTGGTATGGGAGTTATACCAGCAAACCCTGGAGCAGGGTAATGTGATTACTCCTGAATCGCCTGCAGATGATATTCATACCTTGCGTAAAACCTGTAAGAAACTACGCTACGTGATGGAATTTTTTCAAAGCCTGTACCCGGCGCGTCGTATCAGGGAGCTGATCCTTGTGTTAAAAGGACTGCAAGATGTACTGGGCGACTTTAATGACTATGCCGTGCATATTGATATGCTGAAAGAGTTCAGAAAGTCAGTCCCGGAAGAATCTGTCGAAAAAGCAATGACTGCAATGATCAAGGAATTGAAGAAAAAGCAGGCTGCGGTAAGAGCAGGTTTTGCAGAACAATATGCACAATATTCATCCCAGGATCATATTGATGAATTCAGGGAAATATTTGTAGATTCAAGATAAAGCAGTCAGGTAACCCAGGTATCAAAGTGTGAAGATTATTGCGATTTACAACATTAAGGGCGGTGTCGGAAAAACTGCAACTGCAGTCAACCTTGCTTACCTGGCGTCTACTGATGGTGCAAATACCCTGTTATGGGATCTTGATCCACAAGGAGCCACCAGTTATTACTACAAGGTCAAGCCAAAAGTTAAAGGTGGCGGCAAGAAACTCATAGAAGGTAAAAGCGATATAGAGGATGCGGTGCGCGGTACAGATTATGAGGACCTTGACATACTGCCTGCTGATTTTTCGTATCGCAATATGGATTTATTCCTCGATCAAACGAAGAAACCGCAGAAAAGGTTACGCAAATTGCTGCAACCATTCGAAGATGAATACGATTATGTGTTTCTCGATTGTCCGCCCAGTATTTCTTCTGCATCAGAGGCAGTGTTTGCTGCATCCGATGTATTGCTGGTGCCTACAATACCTACCACATTATCTCTGCGTACGTATAAACAGATCAGGAAATTCTTTCATGAAAATGGTTATGCTGAAATGAAGATTCTGCCATTTTTTGCCATGGTTGATCGCCGCAAGCAGATGCATCGTTTAATCGTTGAGCATCCACCTTCCTTCATGCCTGGTACACTGCGCAGTTATATTCCATATGCGAGTGAGGTAGAGAAAATGGGTGTGCACCGCGCACCTGTCGGTGTGTTTGCTGGAAGAAGCAGGGCGGCTGTGAGTTACAGGAATATGTGGGAAGAAGTAAAGGAGGATTTGCATCTACTGGAGTCTGAGCTGGAATAAGCTGCCCGAACATCATGCATATATATTATAAATTAAATTAAAAAAGTTATATAAGTGATTGTATTATATTACTTTATATCCTGATAAGTTGGTGTGCTCACGACACCATCCTTGATAAAGCCTGACTCTTTACCGAGTTCATCATAACGCACACACTGGTTTTGCTCGATTGTAAAGTCACCGATATATCGATGTCCGATTCGACGTTTCAGATTGCTGGCATAATCAAGTTGCAGAAAATGACTAACCAGCCCCCTGATTACCCCGGCGTGAACGACTATGAGAAACGTCATATCCGGGTGCTCATGTGCAATTGATTCAATGAAGGCAACTGAACGGTCTTTCATCTGGTTAAAACTTTCACCATCAGGGTAAACGAGATCCGGGTCCTGTTTATGACCCTTAATATGTTTCTCTACCCACTTTTTGCTTTTATTGTAAAGCTTGCCATAGTTAACCTCGTTCAAGGCTGATGTGTCATGGATATGCTTGATACCCATACTGTCAGCATAATATTTTCCCGTGTTCCTGGCACGGTTTAAACTGCTTGTGTAGATTCCCTGAATATTAAGGTGTGCGTGGAGTAGTGACTCTTCCACATGCTCAAGGTCTTCACGCCAGGTTTTAGCGGGCGGAGCATCACCACAGCCGATAATCCTGTCTCTTATACACATCT
>JARFRD010000129.1 GCA_029287435.1 Gammaproteobacteria bacterium | reverse complement strand
ATGTACGCGGGGCAACTGTAATGCCTCGTGGTACCGGCAAAACAGTACGCATAGCCGTATTTGCTGACGGTGACCAGGCAGAAGCTGCGAAAGCAGCAGGCGCCGACGCAGTGGGTATGGACGACCTCGCCGAGAGCATGAAAAAAGGTGACCTCAATTACGACGTCGTTATTGCGGCACCTGATGCAATGCGAGTTGTTGGTGCACTGGGTCCGGTACTCGGTCCTCGGGGACTAATGCCGAACCCTAAAGTCGGTACTGTTACCGCGGATGTTGCCGTCGCCATTAATAATGCCAAGGCAGGCCAGGTGCAGTTCAGAAATGACAAGGCCGGGATTATTCATTGTTCTGTAGGCAAGGCGTCATTTGATACCGACGCGCTGGTCGAAAATATTAATAGCTTGATGGCGGCGCTTCACAAAGCCAAGCCTTCGTCAGCCAAAGGGCAGTATATCAAGCGTATTGCTATATCCAGCACAATGGGGCCGGGTATCAGCGTTGACAGGTCAACCGTAGAGGCGGTTGCCTGAGCAAGAACGTGGCATGCGCATTGTGCATGCCCGGCTTTATGTCATCTTGATGGCATAAGGTACTAGGGCCGCCGTCCGGTGAAAGCCGGGCTGCGGATTGTCAAAGACCGCAGGAGTTATCGACGTAATCCTGAATGGAAAACGCCGTTTAACTTAATCGCCTGCGTAGATGGTATACCCGAAGTCAGGATCTCCTGCGAAGGATGCCATATAACTGGAGGTTGTGCTCATATGAGTCTCAACATCGATGAGAAAAAGGCCGTAGTCGCTGAAGTCACGGAAGAAATTTCCGGGGCACAGGCAGCTATTCTGGCCGAGTATCGAGGCTTGACGGTCGCACAGATGACGGACCTGCGCAAAAATGCGCGTGAATCCGGCGTTTATCTGCGCGTAGTCAAGAACACGCTCGCGAGGCGTGCCGTCGATGGTTCTTCCTTCGAATGCCTGCAGGAGCATATGGTCGGTCCATTGGCCTATGCGATAGCCGAAGATCCGGCTGCCTGCGCGAAGGTACTGAAGAACTTCGCCAAGGACAACGAAAGCTTCAACATCAAAGTTGGTGCGATGTCCGGCAAGCTGCTTTCCGAAGAAGAAATCAACGCACTGGCAAAACTACCTGGCCGCGATGAGCTGCTGGCAATGCTGATGGGTACCATGAAGGCACCTGTTCAGAAATTTGTCTCGACGCTTAATGAAGTTCCCGGGAAGTTTGTTCGTACACTCGCTGCTGTTCGTGACAGTAAGCAAGCCGCTTAACATTTAATACTGAAAGTAATCAGGAGATTTAACAATGGCTCTGACTAAAGAAGAAATTATCGACGCAATCGCTGAAATGTCTGTTCTGGACCTGTCCGAACTGATCGGCGAAATGGAAGAAAAATTTGGCGTATCCGCTGCAGCTGCAGCCGTTGCCGCAGCCCCGGCTGCCGGCGGTGGTGATGCTGGCGGTGCCGCTGAAGAACAATCTGAATTTGACGTGGTCCTGACCGGCTTCGGCGACAAGAAAGTGGGCGTGATCAAGGCCGTTCGTGCTGCAACAGGTCTTGGCCTGAAGGAAGCAAAGGAAATGGTTGAATCAGCACCTGCTCCTGTCAAGGAAGGCGTTGAAAAGGCTGAAGCAGAAGAGCTCAAGAAGCAGCTTGAAGAAGCCGGCGCAACCGTCGAACTCAAGTAAACGATTGCTCATCCTCAGGGATGAGCTGAATACCAGGCTGGTGGCGGAAGCCACCGGCCTTTAGTTGTTTGTCGGCATAACATCGCCGACCCTGGCACTAACCTCACACGAAACGAGGACGATTGATGGCCTACTCCTTTGCCGAAAAGAAACGTATTCGTAACAGTTTCAGCAAGCGACCAAGCATACTGGAAACTCCCGACCTGCTGACCACACAGAAGCATTCATATTTGCGCCTGCTGCAGGCAAGCGCAGATCCGGAGAAGCGGCTGGATGAAGGCCTGCAGGCTGCTTTCCAGTCTGTTTTCCCGATCGTCAGCTACAATGGTGACGTTGAGCTGCAGTTTGTAAAGTATCGCCTTGGCACACCAGTATTCGATGTCAAGGAGTGCCAGCAGCGCGGCCAGATTTACGCAGCACCATTGCGCGTGACACTGCGTCTGGTTATCTTCGATAAGGAAGGCAAGTCAAAATCTGCAGCCAAGAAGATTCGCGAAGTCAGAGAGCAGGAAGTTTATCTCGGCGAAATCCCCCTGATGACCGAGAACGGTTCGTTTGTCATCAATGGTACTGAGCGCGTAGTTGTTTCGCAGCTGCATCGTTCACCGGGTGTTTTCTTTGATGATGACAAGGGCAAGACCCATTCGTCAGGCAAACTGCTTTTCTCGGCACGTGTGATTCCATACCGCGGGTCATGGCTCGACCTGGAATTCGACCCCAAGGATCTCGTTTATGTGCGTATCGACCGTCGCCGTAAACTGCCCGCAACAATATTGCTGCGCGCCCTGGGTTACTCGAACCAGGAAATACTCGAGATGTTTTTCGACACAGACGAGTTCAAGCTCACTGCAAAGGAAACACGCCTGGCCCTGGTCCCTGACCGCCTCCGTGGTCAGGAGTTGAGCTTTGATATCAAGACACCTAAAGGCGACGTGATTGTTGAGGCAGGTCGCCGCATCACTGCCCGCCATATCCGCCAGATGGAGAAAGCACGTTTAAAATCACTGCCAGTACCCAGGGAATTTCTCGCTGGACGCACTCTGGCAAAAGATTTCATTGACAAAGACACTGGTGAAATCCTTTTCGAAGCCAATGCTGTACTGACGGAAGAGATCGTCGATACCATGTTTGAAAAAGGCGCAAAGACAATAGAGACGCTCTATACGAATGATCTCGATTGCGGCTCCTTTATCTCGGACACCATGCGCATCGATGCATCACGTACCCAGCTGGAAGGCCAGGTAGAGATTTACAAGATGATGCGTCCGGGTGAACCACCAACAAAGGATGCAGCACAGAATCTTTTTGAGAATCTGTTCTTCAATCCCGATCGTTATGACCTGTCTGCCGTCGGCCGGATGAAGTTTAATCGTCGCCTGGATATGGAATCAGACGAAGGTGAGGGAATACTCAGCAAGGAAGATATCGTAAAGGTCATGACGACCCTTATTAACCTGAAAAACGGCATGGGTAAGACCGACGATATCGATAACCTGGGCAACCGCCGGATTCGTTCGGTGGGTGAACTGGTCGAGAACCAGTTTCGTATCGGCCTGGTTCGTGTAGAGCGGGCGGTTAAGGATCGCCTGACCCTGGCTGAGTCTGAAGGCCTCACGCCACAGGACCTAATCAACGCCAAGCCTGTTTCTGCAGTAGTAAAGGAATTCTTCGGATCCAGCCAGTTGTCGCAATTCATGGATCAGACCAATCCGTTGTCCGAAGTAACGCATAAGCGCCGTGTTTCCGCGCTTGGCCCGGGTGGCCTGACTCGTGAGCGCGCTGGTTTCGAGGTGCGTGACGTTCACCCGACCCACTATGGCCGTGTTTGTCCAATTGAAACGCCTGAAGGGCCGAATATCGGCCTGATCAATTCACTGGCTGTCTATGCCCGGACCAATAACTACGGCTTCCTTGAAACGCCCTACAGGAAGGTAGTAAATGGAAAGGTTACTGACGAAATTGTTTACCTGTCAGCCATTGAAGAAGGTAATTATGTGATTGCCCAGGCGAATGCCAATACGGACAAGAATGGCAAGTTCATGGATGAACTGATTTCCTGTCGTCACCGCAACGAATTCACTTTGGCCGCTGCCGCAGATGTGAGCTACATCGACGTTGCGCCATCGCAGATCGTATCCGTTGCAGCATCGCTGATTCCCTTCCTCGAGCACGATGACGCCAACCGTGCATTGATGGGCTCCAACATGCAGCGTCAGGCCGTGCCGGTTCTGCGCAGCGAGAAGCCGTTTGTAGGAACCGGGATCGAACGTACCGTGGCAATTGACTCCGGTGTAACGGTAGTCGCACGCCGAGGTGGCCAGGTCGATTCGGTCGATTCCGCGCGTATCGTTGTTCGCGTGAATGATGACGAGGCATCTTCCGGTGATTCAGGCGTCGATATCTATAACCTGGTGAAATATTCACGTTCCAACCAGAACACGACAATCAATCAGCGTCCCCTGGTAAAAGTGGGTGATTTCGTATCTTCCGGTGACGTTCTTGCAGACGGTCCATCGACTGACCTCGGTGAACTGGCGCTCGGCCGCAATATCATGATCGCATTCATGCCATGGAACGGGTACAACTTCGAAGATTCGATCCTGATCTCGGAACGAATCGTAGAAACTGACACGTTCACCAGTATCCATATAGAAGAGCGTACCTGCGTTGCCCGTGATATCAAGCTGGGTTCTGAAGAAGTGACACGCGATATACCGAATGTCGGTGAAGCGGCACTAGCCAAGCTCGACGAATCCGGCATCGTGTATATCGGCGCTGAAGTTAACCCGGGTGACATCCTGGTCGGTAAGGTGACGCCGAAAGGCGAAACCCAACTGACGCCGGAAGAGAAGCTGCTGCGTGCGATATTCGGTGAGAAGGCTTCTGATGTAAAAGATACATCACTGCGTATGCCATCAGGTATGTCCGGTACGGTTATCGATGTACAGGTGTTCACGCGTGACGGCGTTGAGAAGGACTTGCGCGCTCAGTCTATCGAGAACGAGCAGATTGCCAGTGTTGAAAAGGACCTTGGCGATCAGTGGCGCATCGTCGAGGAAGACGCTTACGATCGTATTGCCAAACTGCTGTCCGGTCGTGTGGCAGAAGGTGGTCCTAAAGGTCTTAAGTCCGGCAGCAAGATAACCCGTACCTATCTCGATGATCTGCCTCGCGACAAATGGTTTGAAGTTCGTCTGCGCAATGAAGACATCAATACCAATCTTGAGCAGATACG
>JARFRD010000127.1 GCA_029287435.1 Gammaproteobacteria bacterium | reverse complement strand
GCGGCTTCAGCCGCGAATATGTTGATCACGCACCCGTTCGCGGCTGAAGCCGCTCGTGCACTTAATGAATATTCTTTGCGTTTATTAGGGTTCATTTGCAGTCTTTACCTGATGCACTCAAAATCAATACGGCGCTCATCCAGATCGACATTGGATACACGTACTTTCACCTTGTCGGAAAGGCGGAACTGCATGGCACGTCGCTCACCTCTGAGACGATGCGTGGTCGGGTCAATGTCATAATAGTCCTTTGGCAGGCTGGTGATATGAATCAAACCTTCAACATAATATTCATCCAGTTCAACAAACAAACCAAATGAGACGACGCCGGTGACACGCGCGCTGAACTCCATGCCGATTTTATCCAGCATGTATTCACACTTCAGTGCAAACTCGGCATCGCGCGTTGCCTCATCGGCACGTCGTTCATTCGCTGAACAATGTTCGCCGAAAGTCTGCATCTCACTCTGGCCATAGAAATAATCACGCTTGTTGCGTTTGTTAATCACATGCTTGATAGCACGATGAATCAGCAAGTCAGGGTAACGCCTTATCGGCGAGGTAAAGTGCGCGTAGTGTTTCAGGGCAAGTCCGAAATGACCGGTATTTTCAGGACGATAAGCTGCCTGCTGCATCGAACGCAGCATCAGGGTTTGAATCAGATGCCTGTCTTCACGGTTTTTGACTTTTAACGACAGCTTCTCATAATCTTTTGGCGATATTTTTCTCTGTGGCGCACCCAGTTTTAAATCAAGATCATCGAGAAAGCCCCTGAGTTCCTCCAGCTTGTCGTCTTCAGGTGGTTCATGTACTCGGTACAAACCCGGTATTTTATTTTGCGACACAAATCTAGCCGCACAGATATTGGCCGCAATCATGCATTCCTCGATGATCTTGTGGGCATCGTTGCGCTCTGTCGGCAGAATGGTTTTGATGCGCTTGTCATCGGTGAATACAAACTTGGTTTCGACGGTATCAAACTCTATCGCACCTCGCTTCACCCGTGCCCTGGCCATTTTCTTGTACATGGCGTAAAGATCTTCCAGGTGAGGCAGCACGGATTCGACCGCTTTTAACGCCGCGGATTTTCTTTCTACCAGGGCATCAGCCACCTTGTTGTAGGTCAGGCGTGCATGGGAACAGATAACCGCTTCATAAAAGGTGTAATCAGCGATTTCTCCATTATCGGAGATCTCCATCTCGCAGGCCAGGCAAAGTCTGTCTACCTTGGGATTCAATGAACACAGGCCGTTGGAAAGATTCTCCGGCAGCATGGGAATCACCCTTCCCGGGAAATACACGGAAGTAGCGCGATCATAGGCTTCTTTATCAAGCGCTGAATTGACTTCAACGTAGTGTGCAACTTCTGCAATGGCAACTATCAGGCGCCAGCCCTTGCCAGCTTTGCCAGCAATCGGTTCACAATAAACCGCATCATCAAAATCGCGTGCATCTTCTCCATCGATGGTAACCAGCGGCACACTGCGTAAATCGACACGCCCTTCCTTGTCCTTATTACGCACCTGGCTGCCCCAGCGGTTGGCATCTTCTAAAGCAGCTTTTGGAAATTCGTAAGGCAACCCATGATTATGAATCGCAATATCGATTTCCATGCCTGGTGACATGTGATCACCCAGCACCTCGACCACTTTACCAATCGGCTGGTTTCTGAACGTCGGCTGCTGGACTATTTCGACTTTAACAATCTGGCCATTATCAGCACCGCCCTGGGCATCATCGGGTATCAGCACATCCTGGGTAATGCGCTTGTTATCTGCAACAACAAAGGAAACACCGCTTTCTTTAAACAGGCGACCCACGATGTACTGGTTGGCGCGTTCGAAAACACTGATAACGGCACCCTCCAGGCGCCCCCTGCGATCGACACCTGATACGCGTACCACGGCCTTGTCGCCATGAAGCAGAGTGCGCATTTGCTTTCCATGCAGGAACAGGTCGTCACCACCGGTCTCCGGCACCAGGAAACCATAGCCATCCGGGTGTGCGATTACCCGGCCACGCACCAGGTGCGCCTCATCCACAGGCAGATAACCGCCGCGCCTGTTCTGCACCAGCTGGCCATCACGCACCATGGCGCGAAGCCGGCGTCCGAGCGCATCCAGTTGCTCGTCGGATGTCATCTTCAGGTGCTCGGCAAGGGACTGGAATGTCATCGCGCCTTCACTCTTGATTTCGCTCAGGATCAGCTTTCGGCTGGCTATCGGATTCTCATAACGCTCAGCTTCGAGAGCGGCATCCGGGTCTTTATACGACCTGGATCGGGGCTTTGCTGCAGGTTTAACATGCTTCTTTGCACCGGTTTTTGATTTAGTACGACGGGCGGTTTCTTTACGTGAAGACGTACGGCTTTTCTTTTTCTTCTGTGTTGATTTACGGGTCATTATTTCAATATTCTGTTGTGGATTGCCTTAAATTGACAAGTATGGAGTCGCAGGGTAAAGTTCGCGGCCTGCATTCGCAGGATACAGCCATGCCGAGGTGGCGGAATTGGTAGACGCGCTAGCTTCAGGTGCTAGTGGGGGTAACCCCGTGGAGGTTCAAGTCCTCTTCTCGGCACCACCTTTCCCTTTATAATCAATAAGTTATTTAGCTATTGCTTAATCATCATTTAATTTGCGCGTAAGTCTATCAGCAATTGTTGCCTGACGCTTGTCAAAAGAGACTATTAGCATCTCAATAATATAAAGTGAACTCACCCCGGAGCATGAAGGACTGCAATCGGCCAAGAGCAGACATTCAGCACAAACAAAAACGGCTCCCGAAGGAGCCGCTATTGATTAAAGAATTTAGCTATGATTGACGTCTAGCCAAACCAATTAAACCAATGAGACCGGAACCGAATAGCCAGACGGCAGCCGGGATGGGGATAACCGTGGTCGAAATTGCTGCGACCGCGTCGATGTCTGCACCCACTGTTTCACCGTCGATGTTACCCTCATTCGGATCGTCAGTCAGGCGCACGAAGCGGAACAAGTCGGTTGGTCCGAAACCAAAAGCGTCGATATCCACGCCTTTGGTGCTTCCGGTGACCGTGCCAACATCTGTCCAGTTAATGCCATCCTTACTGATTGCGACGAACGTGTCTTCGATATCGGGACCAATCTCGTAAATCCACAGGTCATCTGTCGCATCGCCGCTGCCAGTCAATCGATTGTCAACGAACTCAACCGTGAGCACGCCACCGACGCCGAGGGATGCGAACTTACAGTTCTCCTGGGTTGGATTCGCGTAGCAGTTAAGTGCATCTAGTGTAGTAATCACATCCGGAATCCCGAGCGTGTTTTGTGCCTGTCT
>JARFRD010000109.1 GCA_029287435.1 Gammaproteobacteria bacterium | reverse complement strand
TCCGTTTCATCCCGGATAACTGGAAAAACACCTATTTTGAATGGATGCGCAACATCCAGGACTGGTGCATTTCGCGGCAGATCTGGTGGGGCCACCGCATCCCGGCCTGGTACGACCACGACGGCAACGTGTACGTCGGCCACACGGAGGCCGAGGCCCGCGAGAAGCACGATATGGGAAATGACATCGTGCTCAGCCAGGACGAGGATGTGCTGGATACCTGGTTCTCATCAGCCCTGTGGCCGTTCAGCACGCTCGGCTGGCCGGAACAAACCAATACCCTGAAGACCTTCTACCCGACCAGTGTACTGGTGACCGGCTTCGACATTATCTTTTTCTGGGTCGCGCGCATGATCATGATGGGGCTCAAGTTCATGGATGCCGTGCCCTTCCACGAGGTATATATCCACGGCCTGGTGCGGGATGCACACGGCCAGAAGATGTCCAAGTCCAAGGGCAACGTCCTGGACCCCATCGACCTGATCGACGGCATCGAACTGGAGACACTGGTGCAAAAGCGCCGCGCGGGACTCATGCAACCGCAAATGGCCGACAGGATCGAACAGCATACCCGCAAGGATTTCCCCGACGGCATTCCCGCCTTCGGTACCGATGCCCTGCGGTTCACCTTCGCGGCGCTGGCCTCGACCGGCCGCGACATCAATTTCGACCTGGGCCGTATCGAGGGCTATCGCAATTTCTGCAACAAGCTGTGGAATGCGGCGCGATTCGTGCTGATGAACACGGAAGACAGGGACTGCGGACAGCAGCGAGGCGAGATCGAACTGAGCGCCGCTGACCGCTGGATCATCTCCCGGCTCCAGGAAACGGAGCAGACCGTCATCGAGTCCATCGACAGCTACCGCTTTGACCTTGCGGCACAGGCAATCTATGCCTTCACCTGGGATGAGTACTGCGACTGGTATCTGGAACTCGCGAAGCCGGTACTGACCTCCGGGGACAGTAGCGATGCCGCACAACGCGGTACGCGCCGGACCCTGGTCACCGTCATGGAAACACTGCTAAGGCTTGCTCACCCCGTCATTCCCTTTATCACGGAGGAGATCTGGCAGCGCATGGCACCACTGGCCGGCATCAGCGGCGACACCATCATGCAGCAGCCCTACCCTGCCCCTGATTCCGGCATGGTTGACGAGGACGCCATCAGCGAGATTGACTGGGTAAGGACACTCATCATCGGAGTGCGCAAGATACGCAGCGGAATGAATATCGATCCCCGCAAACTCCTGCCCGTGTTACTGCAGGATGGATCGGCCGCAGACCGGGAACGGCTGCAGCATAACCGGCATTACCTGGAAAGCGTTGGCCGTATCGAAAGTCTTACCTGGCTTGAAGCCGGGGACAGTGCACCGGAATCGGCAACCGCGCTGCTGGGCGACATGAAACTCCTGATACCGCTTGCCGGGCTGATAGACAAGGAAGCCGAGAATGCACGACTCTCCAGGGAACTGGAAAAGAAAAGCGGCGAGCTGGAACGCTGCGAGAAAAAACTGGCCAACGCCAGCTTTGTCGACAAGGCACCCGCTGCCGTCGTTGACAAGGAAAGGGACCGTGCCAGTGAACTGCAAAGTGCCATTGCCAGCCTGGAGGAGCAGCAGCGCCGGATCCAGGCGCTCTAGCCAACCGGTGCAGCCGGTGCAGCAAACCTAGAACCCGGTCACCTTCATTACCAGCTGCACCACGGCCCATACCGTCAGGATAAACACCACGGTTACCAGCAAACCGACGATGATGTAGTGAGACGGCTTGCCGTGCGCAAAATCCTCCTCACGCCGGCGGTTGCTTTGCACTCCGAACATACTGGCAAGCACACTCCACAGCACACTCATAAAGGACTGTGCACCCGTCCTGTCGTCATCCTGTGAAGCCATAGACCTGCCTCGCTTGAAAAGTGCGGGTATTGTACAGGCCACTCGCCATGCCGCAAGGAGCCTGCCCGCAGCACGCAATCTCCCCTTGCTGCCTCGCCAGCAAACCAGTCAGACATAACCGCCAAGCCATTCCAGGCGCCTAAGCCACGAAATTTCTTCAGTTTTTTCAGTGCATTGCCGATACATACCTGTGCAGGCAAAGAGCATAATTTGTCTATGTATTACAGATGGTTACACACACTGCATCATGCACCAGACGAAATTTCCGGGAAAGATCAACTCATGATCTGCCGGAGTGATGCAATAACAGGGACAGGAACAGAGAGATTCGTACATGACAACAATCGTAGTTGTTGATGACCAGCTGACCAGCCGCCAGGTACTGGTACAGCTTGTCAGCTCGATGGATGGCAAGCTTGACGTTCAGTCATTTGCCAACCCCGTTGAAGGCCTCAACTGGTGCGTCAGGAACCCTGTTGACCTGATACTGACAGATTACAAAATGCCGGAAATGAACGGTGTCGAGTTCATCAAGAAATTCCGCAATCACGATGCATGCGAGCACATACCGATCATCATGGTGACATCCATCGAGGACAAGACCGTTCGCTATGAGGCACTGGGCGCCGGTGCAACAGATTTTCTTATGAAGCCGGTTGATTTCCACGAGTGCCGCGCACGCTGCCGTAACCTCCTGACGCAGCATCAGCAGTACAAGATTATCCGGGATCGCTCACGCTGGCTGGAGCGCCGGGTTGCCGAGGCAACGAGTGAGATCCGGCTGCGCGAACGCGAAACCCTGATCAGGCTCGCGAAAGCCGGTGAGTACCGTGATGAGGACACGGGTAATCACGTCATACGCATGGCGAAATACTCCAGGATTATCGCCGAAGGGCTCGGATTCTCACCGGAAGAAGCCAACGTCATCGAGATGGCAGCACCGATGCATGATATCGGCAAGATCGGCATCAAGGACGAGATCCTGCTCAAGCCTGGCAAACTCACCACCGAAGAATTCGAAATCATGAAGGATCACACCCGGATCGGGTACGAGATTCTCAAGGACAGCCCGTCAAAGTTTCTCCAGATGGGTGCCATCATTGCACTCGGGCACCACGAGAAATATGACGGTACGGGATACCCGCAGGGCAAAAAGGGCAGCGAAATACCGATAGAAGCACGTATTGTCGCTGTAGCCGACGTCTATGATGCACTCGTTTCTGATCGCCCATACAAACACGCCTGGTCAATGCAGGCAGCGCTTGAATATATGGAAAGCCAAAGTGGCAAGCACTTTGATCCTGAGTGTTTTGATGTATTCAGAACACAGATAGATTCCGTACAAAAAGTACAAAACATGCTGCCTGACATGCCAATATCAAAATGTTAAGTTTCAAATTTTTCTTTAAAAAGCCGGGCAATTGGATGCCCGGCAATACAAGAAATATCCAACCATTACACAAAGTACACGACAGTTCATCCGGCGAATTTGAGCAAGCTGTTATACGGGTAATTATCCTCAGCCTTGTTCTATTGTATTTCACCGGTTATCACTACTTTCTAAACCATGCAGATATCCTATCTCAACCCATGGTTGTCCTGGTAGGTCTATTTGTCGGATTTTCATTATTCAACCTGCTTAGTTTCAGAGCATACCCGGGCAAGTCTCACACAAGAAGAATCATAAATCTTTTAGTTGATTTATCAGTTTTATCCTACGGTTTATATCTAGGCGGGTCAGCTGCGACAGTGTGTTTCACTATATATCTTTGGTTAATGGTCGGCTACGGCCTCCGCTACGGACAAATCTACCTATTTGCCGGAACCATTATCGGCGCAGTGGAATTCACAGCAGTCATAACATACACCGAGTACTGGCAACATCAGCGAACGACAGGCATTGGCTTATTAATCGGCCTTGTCGCATTACCCGTTTTCTTTTCTTCACTTCTGCGAAAATTGACTAACGCAAAAGCTTCTGCCGAAGAAGCGAACAAGTCGAAGAGTCAGTTCATAGCCAATATGAGCCATGAAATCAGGACACCGCTAAATGGTGTAATAGGCATGGTCGACCTCCTGAACTCGACACAACTAACCAGAGAGCAAAAGGAATTTTCAAAAACCATACAAGCATCAGCAAAAACACTACTCACAATAATCGAAGACATACTAGACATTTCAAAGATCGAGGCAGGCAAATTCAGCATTGAAAACACAGAGTTTGACTTGCACAAACTAATAAACTCAACAGCCTCGATGATGAAACTCCAGACCGAGAGTAAAGGACTCAAACTAATAACCAATATTTCGCCACTTACGCCTTTCAAGCTTATTGGTGATCCACATCACTTACGCCAGGTATTAATTAACCTTATAGGTAATGCGATAAAATTCACTGAAAATGGCCACATTGAAATTCGCATTAGCACCATTTCTGAAGATAGCGAAACAGCAAGAATACGATTTGAGGTTATCGACACAGGCATCGGAATCCCTGAAGCCGCACAAAAGAAAATATTCGAGAGCTTCACTCAGGCCGACAGCTCAACAACAAGGAAATTTGGCGGTACCGGGCTAGGCACAACAATATCAAAAGAAATCATTGAACTAATGGAAGGCACAATAGGGCTTCATAGCACAGTCGATGTAGGGAGCAACTTCTGGTTTGATGTTCCATTAGCCAAACAGGACACACTGACCACAAACAGTCAACTGGAACACAACACTGGGGCACTCGACAAACTACATGCACTTGTTATCTGCGGGACGCACTCCCCTCTATTGGATGCATTAAGAGACTGGAATGTGCTATGTGACACGCAGCAGGATATAGAAAACCTCTATAATCGTATAATCGCCAGTCACGGCACTAATGACGAGTATCATCTAATCATTATTGACGAGAGCATCCTTGGCGAAAAAATAAACAGGGCACTCCAATTACTCTCCAAATTAAGACTCAAGCATGATATACCTTGCCTGTTAATTACAGACAAACCTGAATATCATGACACTGAAATACTACATAAACTCCCGATATCCGCATCAGTGCGAACTGACGCCAGCAAATCCATTTTATTTAATTCCATTCACGCCACATGCCATGGAATTGTCAATAGCGACGACGTAACCAATATATTCTCCAGGTCAAGCCACCCAGACAACAAGTCGGGGCTACTTAAAATATTAATTGCCGAAGACAACCCGACGAACCAGCTGGTTATATCAAAGATATTAGAGAAGGCGGGACATTCTGCAACAATAGTTGGAAACGGGCAGGATGCATTGGACAAATTAGAGTCCAGTAAATTCGACCTAGTAATCATGGACATGCAGATGCCAGTAATGGGCGGGATAGAAGCCGCAAAAATCTACAATTTCACAGTCACACCAGATCTCAGATCACCCATAATCATATTAACAGCGAACGCAACAACTGAAGCACTCAGAGAATGCGAATCAGCAAATATTGATGCATATTTGACAAAACCAATTGAGGCTAAAGCACTACTAAAAAAGATATACGAACTGGCACACCACACCTCTAGCGACGTCACTTTTAACGAGCATGACGCAAACAGAAAATATCTTGATGAACACATATGCACAAATAAGGAAATAAACCCGATTGACTGCAACACCCTGGAAACACTTAGAGAACTATCAGCTGATCCGGCATTCCTCAGTCGACTAGTTCAGGGATTTATATCTGATACAGAATCACTTCTGCCAAGAATGGAAAATGCAATAGCCTCAAAGAAGCATGAAAAGTACATGGATCATATCCATGCCCTGAAAGGCAGTTCTGGAAGCATAGGCGCCAGCACATTACATATATTGTGCAGCAACATAATGGCGTCTGACACAAATGTCATTAATGATATTAACAGCCTGAAAGATATTCACGAGTGCTTCCATATCACCAAGAAGTACTTGCTAGGCTATTTGCATTCAAATGAGCATAAAGCTCAAAGTGATTGACAAGAAAAACGCAAAAAATGTATTTGCTACCGGAGTACCCGATGGCGGCACTCTACTGCACAGGTTGAATTGCAACTTTTGAAACTTTTTCTGTCTGACAAAGAGTTTTAGCAATTTTATCCTGCGAACGCATCAAGCGTTCCATTGTTTTTAACTCCCTGTCACTCAACCTCATTGCAGAGTCCACCCATATCTCACCAATATCAAGCATTTCCTCGAAAGTAACAGGATTTACGCGGTTTCTGATTTCTAATATCGCCTTTCTGGTATTGTCATTTTTTTTAAGCTTCTTGATAAATGAATATACTTCATCTATCCCACTTGAGTCTGCAAAGATCACATCGATTAGACCCATATCATACAATTCCTTGGCTGAATAAATCCTTCCACCTAAAATCATTTTCTCCACGCGCATCGGGGTTAACCGCCTTGCCAAGAAACTGTATGCCCCCATCCCGGGAAACATATTGAACAATACTTCCGGAAACCCTAACTGCACATCTTCTTGCGAAATAATGTAATCACATGACAGTGCACCTTCGAATCCGGCACCTAACGCGTTACCTCTAATCAGGGATATTGTCGTCAATGGGACATCCATATTAGTAAATATCCCATACATAACCTCGATACTCAGTTGCATATAGTTAGAAAGTTTCTCCCTGTTCTTCTGTCTTATACATTCAACAAACAGGCCTAAATCCCCGCCCAGACTAAAAATTCCAGGCCTGTAGGAACCAAACACAACGTACTTTATGGTCGGAGACTTACCAGAATGGATATCACTACTGATGTTATTTCGAATCACCTGAAGAAAACGATTTAGATCTTTCAATATATTTTCGTTAAAGCAAGGGCGTGGGTGAGGGTTCATGAAACACCACATTACACCATCTTCTTCATAAAACTCTGTAACGAGTTGGTCGTAGAACTGACTGAGGGTCCTATGGTTGTTTTTGTGCATGAAAGTTCCTCCAACCTGTTCTGAGTAGATGTGCGGCTGCTTGCGAGACAAATAAGCACATTTTTTTTGCAGTATTTCTTAGACTGAATTTATACCCCACTGCGCCTTATATTTCAATATGTTACAGAACACCACCAAACCAAGCACCGGCACAGTATGTAGTAGGCAACATGGCATCATCATCGAACATTATGTATCTGGAATTAAAATCCAATAATTATTGGATCTCATCAAAATCTCTATTATTAACAAACATCAACAGCCCTGCCCCGGCAACAAACAACACCAACAAAGACAAAATCCCTGCCCTGGGATTCCCCGTCAACGCCGACATCCACCCCATAAGTAATGGCCCCAGAATCGCCGCGAACTTACCCATCATGTTGTAGAAACCGAAAAACTCCGCCGTCCGTCCCGCCGGTATCATGCGTGCATACATCGATCGACTCAGGGCCTGTATGCCGCCCTGCGCCAGGCCAATAGCAAATGCGAGAAAATAGAACTCCCACACCTCATTCATCATTGCGCCATGCACTGTCACAACAATGTAGATACCAAGCGCAAGAAAGATACCGGTTTTGGTCCCATAGCGATCACCCAGGTGACCGAATGCAAGAGCTGCCGGGAAGCCAGTGAACTGGGTTATCAACAGGGCCAGCAGCAGACTTTTCTGATCGAACCCGAGAGACAACCCGTAGTCAACGGCCATTCGAACAATGGTGTCGACACCATCGATATACAGCCAGTAGGCCAGAAGAAACAGCCAGACATTGCGCAGTTGCCGGATCTCGTGGAAAGTCTTGCCGATTCTTCTAAACCCGGCAAACAAAACGCCCATGGATGAATCGCGGCCCCGCCCGTCAGGCTCGCTGACGATAAAAACCAGCGGCAGGGAAAATACCAGCCACCATACCGCAACCAGTATGAATGACAGTCGTATAACATCCGACACGTCATCAAGGCCGACCCATTCCGGATTACGCGTCAACAGCACACAGATAGCGAGAAGTATGCCGCCACCGAGATACCCCAGTGAAAATCCGAGTGCGGACGTCCGATCGACATCCTCCGCACTGCTAACATGGGGCAGGAGTGAATCATAGAATATATTGCTGCCGGAAAAACCCAGCAAGGCAACCGCATAGAAGCAGGCAGCCAGCACCCAGTTACCTGCACCTACAAGGTAGAGCGCCCCCGTGAGATACATACCAAGAGCGGCAAACAGCAAAAGCATCCCCTTCCGCCGGCCCAGGTGGTCTGCAATGGCCCCAAGAACCGGTGCCAACAGCATGATCACCAGGCTGGCAATGGAATTGACAAGCCCCAGGCGGAAGGTGCTTTCGGTTACAGAAACACCGGCATTCCAGTATTGCTTGAAGAATACCGGGAAGAATCCCGCACTTACGATGGTTGCAAACTGTCTCTTATACACAT
>JARFRD010000078.1 GCA_029287435.1 Gammaproteobacteria bacterium | reverse complement strand
CTGTCACCCTGTCCGACAGGCTGGGATTATGATCCGAAAGAAACGGTAACCATCGGCAAGCTGGCTGTTAAAACCGGTATCTGGCCATTGAAAGAATATATAGACGGCCAGATCGTGCACACAAAAGCGCCAGGAGAACGTAAGCCGGTAGAAGAATATCTGAAATTACAGGGCCGCTATCGTCATCTGTTTGAGCCGCAAAGGAATGACGAACTGATTGAAGAAATCCAGAACAAGGTTGATGATTACTGGAATAAGGTTAGCAATTAGAGTCGGATTCAAATGCAGAGACAATAGCGGATTTGAGTTCTTCTTCGAAAAAAATGCGTCTGCAGTGTTATTTCCTATAGCGTAGCAAATCAGCAGGGCAGAGCTCAGCCACTTAGCCCTGTCGACTAATATCCTGCAGGGCTTCCGTATTGCACTGGTAATAATTTTCCTTGAACCGGTACAGAATTTTCTGTCGCTTGAAGTCGGCTATCATCCGGCTCACGGTTTCTACCGCAATGCCAATCATGGCTGCCATGTCTTCACGGTTGAGCAAGATGAAAGCGCCATTATCTTCTGAAAAGAACTCATCCAGAACCAGTACCAACTGAGCCACGCGCTGTCGTGCGGTGCCTGTACCCAGAGCGACTATCCATTGATCAGCGAGGTCAAGCTGGTCCTGCAGCAGCTTACTTACGTGCATGCATAGTTCTTTATGGCCATCTTCGAGTTGCTTGATTGTTGATACTGGTATTTTGCACAGATCGACCTGGTTAACCGCGATGGCGGTGTGATGGTATCCATCAGCGCCATCGAGCAGCTCGAGCCCGATTGCGGTACCCGGGCCAAGCAGACGCACAATGCGGCTGACACCGTCTGGAGCAATGTGAACTAGTTTGACCATTCCGCGTCTGATGGAATAGATAAATTGCTTGTGGGTATGAGCTTCATACAGTACTGAGCCCGGGGGATACATATATTGGTCAATGGGTTGCAGTACTTCCTCAAATGCTGAAGTAGGTAGTTCTGAGAACAGCATTAATTTTCGTATATGACACTTTTCGCAATGTGCTCGGCCGGTCCAGGTGGCGTCGGTGCAAAAAGTTATTGCCAGTTCACTCGTCATACAGGAACGTCCTTGATTAGAAATGCCCTCTACTTTACATGAAATTGTCTGAAAAACCGTATTAAGAATCACTCGTTTTTGAGTTTTAGTCAAAATTGATGTATGTCATGTTTTACTCAGATTTAGCCCATGCTGGATTGATACTTCTCAATGACGCCCATATTCGAATTTCATATTCTTAATATAAATCAATAATTTAAGTTTTAGCTTGCTACAAAGTGATGCGGCTAGATTGGGAGATGGTTTTAGTTAATGAAAAAGACTTACTCAAGCCTGTTAAAAAGAACAGGCATGGTGTTTATCGCTACATGGCTGATATTAAGCGGTTGTAGTTCGTCAGATGACAAT
This sequence comes from Gammaproteobacteria bacterium, assembly GCA_029287435.1. Classification (GTDB taxonomy): domain Bacteria; phylum Pseudomonadota; class Gammaproteobacteria; order SZUA-229; family SZUA-229; genus JABDQW01. The sequence goes on along the minus strand of JARFRD010000078.1, from coordinate 2,135 downwards.
ACGGATGATGCAAGCGGGCCAGGCGAAACACCTGGAACACCTGAAGCGGTTACTGTAGGTATATACAGTTCGACCGTTGTTGAAAATGCTGATGACCTCGAATTTGTGGTCAGTCTTGAATCAGCCAGCACAGAAACAGTCAGCCTGGACTACGCAACCAGTGACGCTACTGCAGTAGCCGGCACTGATTATTTGGCGACCAACGGCACCCTGCAATTTGCACCTGGTGAAGTCCGTAAATTCATTCCTGTTGCCGTGTTAGATAACGATGCTGCCCCATCTGGAACCAGCAAAAACATGCGGTTGGTGCTGAGTAATCCACAGAATGCTGTGCTCAATGTCGATACAGGCACAGGCACTATCATCGATGGCGATGTGATGTCCTCAGACGCAGCTTTCAATCCGAATTGGGTTGCCGTTGGAGCATTTACCAATGCAGATAAATGTGGTGAAGCCTGTCATAAGTCTGATGGTTTTGCGATGACTTCTGATGGTAAGGATGTAAGCCCAGGTACACAATGGAAGCATAGCGTGATGGCGAATTCATTCAATGATCCTTACTGGCAGGCAGCAGTGGAAGATGAGGTAGACAGTTTTCCTCATCTCGCGGGTTTTATAGAAGACACCTGTACAACCTGTCACGCACCCATGGGCAGAACTCATGCGCATCATTCCGGAACTGGTCTCGATACAGATAACTATTTCCGTTTTGATACTGCAAAAACTCAGAATCATTCACGCGAGGGCGTGAGCTGTACGCTATGTCATCAGATTGATGCGGATAATCTCGGCGACCCGGCTTCGTTTTCCGGGGGGTATTACATCGAGGGTAATCCATCGGATCCTGACTTCAAGAAAACTTACGGTCAGTATGGTAGCCCTGTTACCGACCCCAACAACATGTTTAATCAAACCGGTCATGCCCCAACCGAAGGCAGTTACGTTTCAAATTCGGAGCTTTGTGCAACATGCCATACATTGTTCACGCCAGCACTTGACCCGGAAACCGGTGTGCCATCGGGCATTAGCTTTCTGGAGCAGGGGCCTTATTTCGAATGGAAAAACAGTGTGTATGCAACTGGAGAGCCCCAGGAAGCCCAGTGCCAGGATTGCCATATGCCAGAGCCGGCGCCGGGTTATACAACCCCAATCACACTCATGCCAGGCACAGCACCAGACAGGACACCATACGGCGAGCACACCCTGGTCGGTGGTAATGCCCATTTACTCGAGATACTACGCGAATATCAGTCAGAACTCGGGTTAGTGGGTACTACCGAAGCCGGTTTTAATGAGCAGATTAATGAAACACGCAACTTCCTGGGTAGCGCGACAGGTATATCAATATCTACAAAACAAGAGATTGGTAGCAGTCTCGAGTTTGATATCGAAGTCAGCAACAACGCTGGCCATAAGGTCCCAACGGCTTATCCAAGCCGCCGCACCTGGCTGCATGTGGTTGTAACAGATGGCGCTAATAACGTGATTTTTGAATCAGGCGAGCCGGACTCAAGGGGATATATATCGACTGATGAGGCGCGCTTAAAGGCTGATTGCATGTCAGCACACAAACAGAAAGGGTTTGATACCACCTTGTGTTACGAACCTCATCGAGACGTCATCACTGATGAGTCACAGATTGCTATCTACGAAACTGTGCTCGGTGATGTGAATGGAAATATTACACACACATTGCTGCAGGGAGCGCAGTACTTGAAGGATAACCGTATCCCGCCGGCAGGATTCACAAACAGTAAGGCGTCAACGATTGAGGAGCAGACCATTCCATCCGGTGTTGGCGGTGATGCTGATTTTAACTGCGTCGCAACATCCGAGGGTTGTGGTAAAGACACAGTGCATTACCAGGTTAATATTGATGGCAAGACAGGGCCTTTCACTGTAGAAGCCAGACTACTTTACCAGGCAACACAGCCAGCTTTTGTAGACGGCATGCATAATACAGGAGACAGGGTTAACCGTTTCAAGGTTATGTACGATGAGGTGCCGCCAACAGTAGAGGAGCTTGCCAGCGACATACGTACCTAGCAATGTGTCTTTAAGTTATATGTTAAAGTTAATAAAATTTCTAAATTTTCAATAAAAAGCATGGTCCATTAATTGTTCGCAGGACGAGT
>JARFRD010000169.1 GCA_029287435.1 Gammaproteobacteria bacterium | reverse complement strand
ATGGTGGGCGGTGCCCACCCTACATATTACTGTGTAAAAGTGCCCACCTTACTTATTGCCTGTGCAGATAAGTTTAACGAACTCAGGATTTCTGCCTGTAAAAAGTGCCTGCTTCGTGCTGCACCCTTTCGAAGTTCTCGTTCATTGGCAACATGGGATCATTGACGCCGGGAACCAGAATGCCGGAGGGATCCAGTAACTTCGCAAATGAATCCAGTAGCATGTTTTTAATGGCCAGGGAGAAATAAACCAGGCCATCCAAACAGATAATCAAATCGTAATGCCCCCTTTCCTCGAAGCCATCCAGCAGGTTACAGGTTGAAAAACCGACCATCGAGCGAATATCGTCATTGACGCGCCACTGCTCATCCTGCTCATGCATATATTTCTTTCTCGATTCAGCATCCATTCCATTCATCGATGCCTCGTCATACACACCTGTCTCTGCCTGTTTCACGACTTCTTCGGATATGTCCGTGGCGTCAATCGTGACATTGACGGCGGGCGCGGCATCTTTCAACTTCATTGCCAGCGAATAAGGTAACTGACCACCGTTACTGCTGATCACCCAGATCCGGTATTGATCTTTGCCGGAGCCAAGCATATCGGGTACCAGGTAGCCATCGACCAGGGTATTCAGCTCTTGCGGGCTGAACCAGTGATCCTCATGCGTGGTAATTGCCTGCAGTACGCTGTTGCGCAAATTGCCCGAGTCGCCTTTTTCAAGCGCACTGGCCAGCTCCTCGAGCGAGCTGAAGCTGTAATCGGACAGGACCGGCTTTAACATTGCCGTTATGGTTTGCTGGCGTTCATCACCAACAACAACACCAAACGCGTTTTGCAGGACTGCCTGCAGGGACTGGTAGGCGCCCCCTTCTTCGAATGCAACTGATGACATGTATCTACCTGATTTAATAATTTAATCAAGCCGGCAACTGTTGCAGGCTCATGCTATGAGCATAGGCGGTATTTGCCATAGTTCAAGCTCAGGATCTAATGCGATTGCGGAATAACTCGCGGCTTTTCAGCTTGCGGTTTCCGAGGTGGTGGTTAATGACATGGCGCATAAGCCGCTTGATTTCAGCAATATCCTGCGCAGAGCCCAGCCTGCCGCCGCTGAAAGCCAGCAGGCTGCGCCCGCTCAGCAGCGGCAGTGGTGAAGCGGATTCCGCGTTGCTACGCACCGGGCCATGTTCGACATGGTAAATATAGTGGCCCTCTGCCTCGACCGGCTCGCCACTATCGGCGTCAATTTCGAGATTAAGACCAAAGCCCAGCTGTTCCAGCAGGCGTTTTTCGAAATTGCGCAACACGAGCTCGATACCTGCTTCCGCCTGTACCTGGTACAGGACTTCGTGGTAGTCAGCAAACAGGGCTTCGTGCACATCGTGACGGTGCAACATGATCATCAACAGTTCGTTGATATAAACAGCCGACAGCAGGGCCTTGCCTTTGAGTATCGGTGGCTTGACGTCGGCGGTATCAACGCTTCTGAGGCTGGGCATTTCACCGCGACCATAACAGCTGACCAGCAGCGGCATGAACGGCTGCAATATGCCACGGGTTCTGGAGCGCGGTCCGCGACTGCCTTTAGACATCAGGGAAAAGCGGCCATGATTGCGGGTGAATACTTCCAGTATCTGGCTGCTCTCCCGGTAGGGCCTTTTGTGGAGAATGTATGCAGGTTCGGAGGTGATTCTCATCATGGTCATTCGTCATTCGTCGTTTGTCTTTTGTCATCCTCGATTCTTTTTCAGCTCCAGGGACAAAAGACCAATGACACACGACAGTCTTATTCAGTCGTGTACCCCAGACTACTCAATGCCCGCTCATCATTCGACCAGCCCTCGCGTACTTTTACCCAGAGCTCGAGATAAACCTTGCCATCCAGCATTTTCTCGATATCAATGCGTGCCTTGGTGCCTATGCTTTTCAGCTTGCCACCCTTGCGCCCGATTATGATCGCCTTCTGGCCCTTGCTTTCGACGTATATGGTGGCGAAGATGCGGCTCATACCACCCTCTTCCTCGAAACGGTCGATTTCAACCGTCGTGGTATAGGGCAACTCCTGGCCGAGTTCGCGAATGAGTTTCTCACGGATGATTTCCGCGGCGAGAAAACGCACGTTACGATCCGTGATCTGGTCTTCAGGGAAAAACGCTACATTCTCCGGTAGCAGTTCATATACATCTGCTTCGAGCTGGTCGATATTCTGCGCGTGCAAGGCGCTCACGGGGATCACTTTTTCGAACTCGCGCATCGCAGATATCTTTTCAATATAAGGCAACAGCTCGGTCTTCTCGTTGACCTTGTCCACCTTGTTAACCACCAGCAGCACCGGCACCTTGATGTTCTCAAGACGGCTCAGCACAATTTCATCTTCTTCCGTCCACTGCAGTGCCTGTACCACGAACAGGACAATATCGACATCACTCAATACCGAGCTCGCAGCACGGTTCATGTACTTGTTTATCGCGGTACCCCGACGGTTGTGGATCCCAGGTGTATCAACGTAGATTACCTGCGCGGTCTCGGACGTTTTAACGCCGAGTATCTGGTGGCGGGTAGTCTGCGGCTTGCGCGAAGTAATACTGATCTTCTGGCCGAGAATATGGTTTAACAGGGTAGATTTGCCGACGTTGGGTCGCCCAACGATTGCGACAAAACCGCAGTGAAAAGCAGCGTCATTCATGAGTGGTACTGTATCAGAGCCAGGCTTATCTGGATGCAATTTTTTCGGTTACCTGAGCAATGGCCTTCTCGGCTGCGAGCTGCTCGGCCTTCCTGCGGCTACCGCCTTCAGCGGTGGTTACGCAATCCAGCATGTCGATTCGACATTCAACACGAAACAGCTGGTCATGCGCCTTGCCCGTCACTTTCAGCACTTCGTACACGGGTATCGGGATACGCCTTGACTGCAGCAGTTCCTGTAAGCGCGTTTTCGGGTCTTTCAGGCTTTGTGCGTCGGGGATGTTCTGCAGTTTTTGCGTGTAGAGGCGAAGAATCAGATCCCTGCATGCATCAAAGCCAAGATCACAGTAGACAGCACCTAAAATGCTTTCCACTGCATCCGCCAGAATCGAGCTGCGGCGGTGACCACCGCTTTTCATTTCCCCCGAACCCAGCTTGATAACGTCACCCAGCTTCAGTTCACGCGCGATATCAGCCAGGCTGTCCTTGTTCACCAGGTTGGCGCGCAGGCGACTCATGTCACCTTCGGACATATCAGGATACTGTTCGAATAACTGGCCGGCAATGACAAAATTCAAAATGCCATCACCCAGAAACTCGAGCCG
>JARFRD010000217.1 GCA_029287435.1 Gammaproteobacteria bacterium | reverse complement strand
AGTCTCGTGGGCTCGGAGATGTGTATAAGAGACAGATCCAGTACTGCTGTTACCGCGTAGCGGCCTTTTGTAGTCAGACGCATAAAATGGTCACCCGTCATTAATATGCGGGCAATTTTACTTAAACCTGACTAATTTAGTCAACTATTTACTTGACTAATTTTGTCAACTATTTGGGGGTAGAACCCTAATAGCCCTCTCTGACCGGCACACAGGCTACTCGCCCTCGATTTTCTCGGGCTCTATGTCCTGCTCTTTTTCGGCTGAATGGATCTCGCAAGGGCCGAGATCCGGCAAGTTTGAAGTATCGATTTCTATACCCAGGTGCTTGATGGCGCCGCACATAGTCTCCATTTTCTCGTCCATGACATGGATGTGGTCCAGCATGCGGTTAATCGCCGTTGCCACGGGATCAGGGGCGTCCCTGGTGGCACCATAGGCATCAAAACCAAGCTTCTCGGCTGTGGCATGACGTTTTTGCTGGGCTTCCCTGTCGGGTTTTTCCTGCTTGCGCACAAGGCGACCCGGCACACCAACGACGGTACCACCTTCCGGCACATCCTTGGTGATCACGGCATTGGAGCCGATACGCACACCGGAGCTCACGGTAATCGGTCCGAGTACCTTGGCGCCGGCACCAACGACCACATTATCCAGCAACGTCGGGTGTCGCTTGCCTTTTTGCCAGCTGGTGCCACCCAGAGTGACACCATGATACAGGGTACAGTCATCGCCGATTTCAGCGGTTTCACCAATAACCACGCCCATGCCATGATCGATAAAGAAGCGATGGCCAATCTTTGCACCGGGGTGTATTTCAATACCGGTTAGCCAGCGTGCAATATGTGAAAACAACCGCGCCAGCCATTTCAGACCCATGTTCCATAAGCCGTGATTCATGCGATGAAACAGCAATGCATGAACACCCGGATACGCCGTCAATACTTCAAGTATATTTCGCGCAGCCGGGTCACGGTCAAAAACGCAGGCTATATCTTCACGAATACTGATAATTCTCTCCTTCGACCTGGAACAGGTGTCTATATGCCAATCTTAATTCAGATCGACTGCAAGTTTATACCCAGAATATTTACGTATATTCAGCACACCTGAATCCAGGATGATGTACTGTCCCTTTATTCCAAGTAACGTGCCTTCGATTTCAGGCGTTTTATCCAGGTTGAGTGATTTCACTTTTTCCGGATATTCTGACACCGGATACTCAATCTCAACGATTGACTCTTTTGGCAGAAATTCGATATTACTCTCACCAAACTGTTGCTGCAGTTCGTCTACTGTCTGAGCACAGGACTCAACCAGCTCATCACGCAAAGTCTCGAGGTCCTGGGGCTCGGGTATACCCTTGAGCATTTTTCGCCAGTCTGTTCTGTCCGAGACGTGGGATTTGAGCGCGACTTCGAGCAGACCAGACTGTAAGCGGGTCGCGACTTTGAAAATCGGTAGTGCCTGCGACGCGCCCTGATCTATCCAGCGCGTAGGTATTTGTGACCCACGCGTTATCCCGACTTTAAGACCCGAGGAGTTAGCAAGATAAACATAGTGCGGCTGCATGCAATGGTTCTGCGCCCATTCCGGTTCGCGACAGGTGCCGGCATCAAAATGGCAGGTTTCCGGTTTCATAATACACATGTCGCATTCAGCCAGACTAATAAAGCATGGGTAGCAATGACCCTGTGCGTAACTCTTGCTGGTTTTCCGGCCACAGGAAACACAGTTAATTTCTCCCTGGTAGGCCAGCTTGATTTTGCTGCCAATACCGCTGTTCATCTCGAGCAGAGCATCATCCACCGGCAACTGGTATTCAACCGGCGATGAAAGCTTCGCTTTCATTTTTGTTATATTCCCCAGCATAAATCGTCTCTCGTCACTTAATGTAATTGGCTATTCTGTCGCAAGCCTGTTCGAGCTGATCAACCGGACGCGTGTAGGCAAAACGCACATGGGTCGATGCGCGATGTTCACCAAAATCAATACCCGGTGTTATGGCAACAGCAATATCTTCGAGTACTTGCTTGCACCATTGAAATGAATCCTTAGTGATCGCACTGCAATCGGCATATATGTAAAACGCACCTTCGGGCTCAACAGGAATATCGAATCCCATCTCTCGCAACGCGGGCAGCAGGTACTGCCGGCGTTGATTGAACTCTTCCACACGTGACTGTAGAACAGCCTCGGTTTCTGCAGTAAACGCCGCCAGTGCTGCGTGTTGGGATACAGTTGGCGCAGACAGGAATATATTTTGTGCGATTCTGTCAGCAGCATCGATAAAAACCTCCGGGACTACCAGCCAGCCGAGCCGCCACCCTGTCATACCAAAGTATTTTGAAAAACTGTTGATCACGAACAGCTCGTCAGATTTAGCCAGTGCTGTACTATCTGTATCGGCATAGACAAGTCCCTGGTAAATCTCATCGACCACCAGGCTGCCATTCACCTTATTGACTGCCTCGATGAGTGAATTGAGGTCACTGTCGGAGATGCGCGTACCTGTTGGATTCGAAGGGCTGGCAATCATTGCTGCAACCGAACGTTCATTCCAGTATTCATTGATATGATTCGCATGCATCTGAAACTGCGTTGTTGCATCGACAGGAACTGCAGTAATATCGGCCCCGAGCAAGCGAACCATATTGCGATTACAGGGATAACCAGGATCGGTCAGCAGTACATTATCCCCGGAATCTACCAGCAACGATAAGGCAAGCTGTAATGCCCCCGACGCACCGGGTGTCACGATTATGCGCCCCGGATCGACCTGGATGTTAAATTTTCGCTGATAGTGTCCTGCAATCGCACGCCTGAGTTCAGGTAACCCTGGCGCAGCCGTATAATGCGTTTTTTCCTGGCTCAATGCCTTGATACCGGCATCGATAACGGGTTTTGGTGTCGGGAAGTCCGGTTCACCAACTTCGAGATGCAGCACCGGCTGCCCTTCAGCCTCGAGCTGCTTTGCACGAGCCAGCAAGTCCATCACGTAAAACGGTCGTACCTGCTGCGCACGTGATGAAATTTTTTTATGTTTTGTCGAATTAATCAAAGAAGGGACCTCGTCGCGCAAGATACTAACATAGCTGGCGAAGCAACTGACATTCAGCGCCTGTCCAACTAATGTCACTAAAATGCTATGCTCATTACAAGTTTATATTCCTGTGTCACTCAAACTAATCATGATAAAAATAAATAAATGCACATCTATCTTTAGCTGCGTAGTTGTATCTCTGCTATTACCGCTCAACAGCTTTGCGCTGCCGCAACAGGCACTGGTTCCCGGCGGAATCGCCATTCTTGGAGTCAGTGACTACACGCCAGAGACTGAAATAACATTCGACGGTAGAAAAACCACGATCTTCAAAAACGGGGACAGCTGGTATGCACTCGCCGGTATACCATTACGGGCGAAACCCGGGAAATATGAATTCAAGATCAGAAAGGAAGATGGTTTGACCCTTCAGACCAGTGTCAACGTCGTTGCAAAAAAATACAAGGAACAACATCTTACAATCAAAAACAAACGCAAGGTTAATCCCAACAGGCAGGACATGGAGCGCATCAACAAGGAACGCACGCGCAAGCGCGCGGCCAAATTGCACTGGAGCAATACCTACCCTGATATTGATTTCATCTGGCCCGTCTCGGGTGAAATCAGCAGCATATTCGGTTTGCGTCGTTTCTTTAATGAGCAGGAACGTAATCCGCACAACGGGCTGGACATTGCAGCTCCCGAAGGTACCGACATCAAGGTTACTGCGGACGGAACCGTGATTGAGACCGGTGATTTCTTCTTCAGTGGCAACATGGTGTACGTTGACCACGGCCAGGGCTTGATTAGCCTGTATGCGCACCTCAGTCGAATTGATGTTAAACCAGGCGATGTCCTGCGCAGTGGCGACGTTTTGGGGGCAGTCGGGCAAACCGGTCGTGTAACCGGGGCTCACTTGCATTTTGCCGTGATCGCCAATGGCGTTCTGGTAGACCCTGTCTATTTATTACCCGAAAACCAGCCTGAACAACAAAATTAACTAAAATTAGGGTAAATCACTTGCGATTACAGCCAGATTATTGATAATGAGCGCCCATTGTTAGTTTTGAGTTAGTTGAATGGCAAAAGAAGAAGCAATTCAAATGGAAGGCAAGGTTATCGAAACCCTGCCAAACACCATGTTCCGGGTAGAACTCGAGAACGGGCATGTTGTGACTGCCCATATTTCAGGCAAAATGCGCAAGCATTACATCCGTATCATGACAGGTGATGCTGTTACGGTTGAGTTAACACCATACGACCTTGAAAAAGGCCGTATCGTTTACCGCGCCAAGTAATACACGGCAAGCACACTAAATCACTGAATACTAAAAGGCCTGCTCCGGTTTTCCGGTAGCAGGCCTTTATTATTTACAGCTTGCTGAATTAGTCAGAGCGTCTGGTTCAGACCTTCTCGACCTCATTTTCGATATTGATCGCGATCTCGCCCTGTTCAACGGTGACATTCACCTTGCCACCGCGCACAAGACCACCAAACAGGAGCTCGTTGGCGAGCGGTTTCTTCAGGTGTTCCTGTATGATGCGCGCCATCGGGCGTGCACCCATCTTGGCATCATAGCCTTTCTCGGCCAGCCAGGTCCTTGCATCATCATCGACATGCAGGCTGACTTTCTTCTCGTCTAGCTGCGCCTCGAGCTCAACCAGGAACTTGTCAACAACACTGGCAATGGTTTTCTCATCCAGTGGTCCGAACTGGACTATCGAGTCCAGCCTGTTCCTGAATTCAGGTGTAAACATGCGATTGATTTCTTCCATCGCATCCAGCTCATTCTGCTGCTCTGTAAAGCCCATGGAACGGCGTGATGCTATCTGCGCACCGGCATTGGTCGTCATGATAATAACAACATTGCGGAAATCTGTCTTACGGCCGTTGCTGTCCGTCAGGGTACCGTGATCCATTACCTGCAACAGGATGTTGAACACTTCCGGATGGGCTTTTTCAATTTCATCCAGCAGTAACACGCAATGCGGGTGTTTGTTCACTGCCTCTGTGAGCAAGCCACCGTCATCAAATCCCACATAGCCCGGGGGTGCACCGATCAAACGTGAGACGGTATGGCGGTCCATGTAGTCCGACATATCAAAGCGCAGCAATTCAACGCCCATGACGCTGGCGAGCTGCTTACAGACTTCTGTCTTACCGACACCGGTCGGGCCGGAGAACAGGAAGGAGCCAATCGGCTTCTCCGGTGAACCCAGTCCTGATCGCGACATACGAATAGCAGTCGCCATTTTTGTAATCGCTTCATCCTGACCGAAAACAACCAGGTTCAAATCTCTTTCCAGGTTCTTCAGTACTTCCGTATCAGAAGTGGAAACCGTTTTTGATGGTATGCGCGCAATCTTGGCAACAATACTTTCGATATCGTTTACGTTAACTGATTTCTTGCTACCCGATTTACCCAGTAAACGACGATTGGCACCTGCCTCGTCGATCACATCAATAGCTTTATCGGGCAGAAAACGATCAGTAATGAAGCGCTCGGCAAGCTCAGCTGCTGCACGCAGCGCATTATTGCTGTACTTGACGTCATGATGTTCTTCAAACCGGGTCTTCAGCCCCTTGAGAATATCAACAGTCTCTTCAACAGTTGGTTCGTCGATATCGATCTTCTGGAAACGTCTTGCCAGAGCATGGTCTTTTTCAAACACGCTGCGGAATTCTGCATAAGTGGTTGAGCCGATGCATTTCAGATCACCTGAAGCAAGCATTGGCTTGATCAGGTTGGATGCATCCATAACGCCACCGGATGCAGAACCGGCACCGATGATGGTGTGGATCTCATCAATAAACAGGATGGCGCCTTCCATTTTCTTCAGCTGCCTGAGTACACCCTTGAGGCGTTTCTCAAAATCACCGCGATACTTGGTACCCGCAACCAGCGCACCCAGATCGAGTGAATAAATCGTACTGTCTTTCAGTACATCAGGCACTTCGCGATCAACGATTCGTTTAGCCAGCCCTTCAGCAAGTGCTGTCTTGCCAACACCGGCCTCACCCACCAGTAATGGATTATTTTTGCGACGGCGGCACAGTATCTGAACGGTGCGTTCAATTTCTTCATCACGACCAATCAGGGGATCAATATGGCCCTGCATCGCACGCTGATTCAGGTTAGTCGCAAAATTTTCAAGCGGCTGATTATCTGAGTCCGGTGCAGCTTCTTCACGTGGTTCCGGTTCGATTTTCTGCGTGTCATCAGAAACTTTCGCGATACCATGAGAAATATAATTAACAACATCCAGCCTGCTAACACCCTGCTTGCTCAACAGGTAAACAGCCTGAGATTCCTGTTCACCAAACATGGCGACAAGAACGTTAGCACCAACTACTTCTTTTTTACCGGAAGATTGAACATGGAATACGGCTCGTTGCAGTACACGCTGGAAACCCAGTGTTGGCTGAACCTCACCACTGACGACATCGCTGAACACTGGCGTGTTCTTTTCCAGGTACTCGTCGAGTTCACTACGAATCAGGTTCAGATCAGTTCCGCATGCCTGTAATACAGAGTTGGCACTACTGTTATCAAGCAACGCCAATAGCAGATGCTCGACAGTAATATATTCATGTCGCTTATCGCGCGCATCATTGAATGCCCGGTTCAATGATGATTCAAGCTCTTTACTTAACATGCCTGGCCTACCTCACAACTACTTTTATAATTATGCTTCTTCCATTGTACATAGCAATGGATGCTGGTTTATTTTCGAATACTCGTTTACCTGGTCTACCTTGGTCTCCGCTATTTCATGACTGTACACACCGCATATGCCCTTCCCCTTGGTGTGAACATTCATCATAATCCTTGTAGCTTTCGCATGGTCCATAGCAAAAAAAGTCATTAAAACCTGAACGACGAACTCCATCGGTGTGAAATCGTCATTAATCAAAATAACCTTATACTGCCTGGGTGGCTTTACATCCGGCTTGTCTTCCTCAAGCGCAAGGCCACTATCATAGTCATAATCCGTTTGATGATTACTCATGACTTACCTTCAGTGTAGAACATAGTTTCTGATTTTTCTGTTTCTATTTCTTTCATTTACATTTCAATATATGCACTATACTTGGTGATTTAAACCGGTTGATAATATTTTTTCCTGATTATTTTTCCGCGCATCATCACACTGTTGTCTGCTTGCCGGGCAATATTTCGCCATCAGCAAACACCATTAAAACCATATCATACAGCGCTGTCTACCCCGTTGAAGCTACTCTATTGCCCGGGACGAATCCCGCTGGCTAGTACAACCGTATTATCTGACAGCTGAATGCGAGCACTGTTCCAGTCGAAACATTGCACAGATGACGAAAGCAGAAAACCATAAATTACATGCAGTTAAGCATAACTGTCTGATTTAACAGATTTTCATCGACTAAATGGATGTGACAGTGAGGGTATGCAAGCCCCTGGCTTGTTTTAACCTGGTAGATTCGGGATTTGAGAAAAGCAGTCTCTTTCAACGCGGCCGGCTATGAGCCACCTGTAGCGAATTCAAGTATGGTGTTTTTCAGTTCATTTTTGAGTTTGGCGTCAACTTCTGCACGCATGCGCGAATCGAGCTGGTCTTGCTGAACAGCTGAGACTTTTAGTGGCCACGACTTGTTACCCATAACTGTGCCATCGGGTTTAACCAGTTGCAGGCTCAGGCTACCCCGCAACCAGTACCAGCCCTCTTTCTGCAGAACATTGTCGCTAACCATGCTGCTTGCGAGTGTATAGCCATTCACTGCTGATGACTGCTCAAAACCCGCATAAGCCATGGCGCCGTGTAACACACGCTCCAGTTCGCCGATTGAGTCTTGCGTGACTATACCCTTCATACTCAGGGCACGGAGTGCCTGCGTCTGCTGGTGTTTGAGTTCGGTAACATTCCAGCCGGAAGGTTTCCCTCTACCCTGCAGATCGACCACCTTGAGTGACTGTTGCAACGCAGTTCGTTCATTTTGCATGTTAATGGCATTTTGCAGATCGGCAATTTTAATCAATGGATCTTGCTGCTCATCGACACTGGTCATGGTGAATGCGGTCTCGCGATCCAGCCTGTTCATTTCATCGCGAATGTTTGCACCTGCCTGTGAACGATCAAGCACGGCGAGTGCATGGTATGTAAGATCATCCTCGTTCTGCCATTGTTCGGCAACACGCGCACCCTGAATCATTTTATCTGTCGATATATTGACCTGGCTGGCAATTCTTGCCGAAGAAGTCACTGTTTCCTCACCGCCCTCTCGATAGGATTTCACGTCCTGCGATGTTGTAGAAGACTCCCGCACCTGTAGTTCAAATATTTTTGCCAGGTTACCCAGCGCCCTGTCTTTGGCCAGTTCAGCTTTCGATGCTGAACCGGTGGCATACAGGTAACTCACATTAGGATAATTGCGAGGCTCACCGCTCAACCAGTCAGGCTTGTCACCTGTACTAACAATTTCTGCCGATTGCATGCAGCCAGATACCAGCAGGCATAAGAGAAGTAATTTGTATATTTTCATCATAAGCAGTATCAGTTTTTAGCTGCCACATATTTCTTCACAGGCACGGGTGCTACCCAGTGCCTGGTCAAGAACGAACGCTGTCCTGGTTGTATATCAACGACAGCCTCAATGTTGTCGACAACATGACCAGCAGCATTAATTATCTCGATGCTCACGCTCTGTTGTCCAACCGGCAGTACCACGCGCGCCATCTGTATTTCCTGCGGCAAGGTTGTCCAGCTGCGAGTATCGGCTCGCTCAGTCGCGAGGTTTGTCACCGTCATTAAAAATCCAGCCAGTGCGTGTTGATCATTTGCGCTTTTCTGCGTCTGATATTTAACGACAGCCCGAGCCACGGCGCGCGTCATGATTAGCGGCATTTCATCATCCAGCGCCTGCCTTGCCAGGCTGTCGATGTTTTCCACTGTCTCCAGGGGAATATGCTTATTGCTGATATTAAGCCTGGCAGCATTCAGAACAATCGGTTCTGATGCATACACGGGAAATGCAACACGAACATTACTCTGCACTTCCGGTGAAAAAGTCATTATGGCCGATTCCGTCCTGATTGGCGCAAGGCCATTACTTAGTACAACAATCAGCTCACCAAAGTTACCGCTGACTTTGGTCGGTTTGTAGTTGGCCAGGCCCAGCTCGTGTTTCATCTCCCGGTACTCGTTCTTCAAACCGAGACTGTAAAGAAGACGTAGCAGGTCTTTTTTCAGCATGACCGGGACTTCGAGTCCCTGTTCATTGCGAGTAGCGATATAGATATCGCGTGCTTTACGGTAGGCAACCAGGGCCTGGTCTTCTTCACCCAGCGCTTCAAAAATAATACCGGAAAAATAGCGCATGAATGGATCTTCATCAGGCTCTTCACCCCACTCCATCATTTTTACATCAGCCTGGAGAATTTCGACACGGGCCGAATCCAGCAGCCCCATCTGCAAGTAATTCATCGCCATATAGGCATGTAACAGCACCTGCTCATAACGAGCACCTTTGTAGTCGCGAACTGCATCATTGATCATCATCGAGCCTGCCGTATCTGTGATGCTGACACCATAAAGTGACTCGATATGTTGTTTGGCAACTTCCAGAATCTGGTTGCTGCCAGCATAATCACCCGTCATCCGCCTGAGCATGCCCTTGTTCAAACTGGCGAGGACATCAGACGTATCCTCATCCTCTTTTTCCGCAAGCTGTTGTGCAACATCCGCGCGACCAATAAGCAGGTTATCCCGCATGGAAACCGCCTGCTGGCTATAGGTCGCACAACCCGTCAGCATTACCAGCAACACCACAGCCAAACAGCGGCTTATACAGTCTGCCCGAACGTTAGCTTTCATGCGCCAGTTCCATGAAAAGTGCCTGTCTACTTTTTATTTTGGCAGACAAGACTCAACTGCTTACCAGCGTATTCCGCCTTTCTCGATAGTTTTCTTGATTTTCTTCTGTCCTACCCAGACCTTGCGATTAGTTTCAAGATCGATGAGCGTCAGGTCTGTCTGATAGAAACGTGCCTGCTCGCCCTCAATGGCATCAACAATCGTATTGATGCTGCCTTTCATCATGAAATCAGCACCGATTTCCTGACCCATGGCCTTGCGTGTTTCTTCTTTTGCGTGCAAGTCCTGATCTTTGCGCTCATCACGAACCTCTTCCCTTTCCTGGCTGGATGCGACGAAGTCCACGTCGCCGGAATTTATCAAGGCTCTTTCGATATCTGCGACAAAAGTACGTGTGTTGATATGTTCGTGACTCAGGTTCTGAATCTTGCCCACGATCACAGTCGGCGACTTGCCATATTCACGCTTGAATCGCGTCAGCCATGGTCGTGATAATGCGTCCTGCACCATTTCGTCAGCAACCAGTCTGGAGTCGGTGTCATTCCAGTTACCGCTCAGGTCAGTAACTGTATCTGATTCTACGCGGGTAACTGTGGGGCTACAGGCACTCAAGCTAATACCGGCAACAGCAATGATGATAAGTGAGGAAAATAAATTCTTGGTGGTATCAAACATTTCAGGCTCCATGATGTTTCGTTTAATGTTTGTTTATATAACACGAGCCATCAAGAATAGCATGGACTGGTTCACAAAAATGGAATCCCAACGGCATTCAGAATCTGGCGTCACTTGCACCTGAACGGATCAGCGGGTATCTTCGCCCAATGAAAAATATTGATACCTTGCTGCATGCCCGCTGGATCCTTCCCGTTTCCGAGGGAGATCCCTGCCTGGAAAACCACAGCATCGCTGTTCATGAGGAGCGTATCGTCGAGATTTTGCCCAGTAGTGAAGCTCGTCAACAATACAAGGCAGCGGTGGAACTGGAATACGAGAATCACAGCTTGATTCCAGGCTTGATCAACGCACATACGCATGCGGCCATGAGCCTGTTCAGGGGACTCGCTGATGACATTGCCCTGATGGACTGGTTACAGGACCACATCTGGCCTGCTGAAGCCCGCTGGGTCAACGAAGAATTTGTGCAGGCCGGTACGGAGCTGGCTGTTGCCGAGATGCTGCGCAGTGGCACCACCTGTTTCAATGACATGTATTTCTTCCCTGATATCACGGCGCGCGTTGCCAAGAATGCGGGTATTCGTTCCTGTGTCGGGCTAATCGTGATTGACTTCCCAACAGTCTGGGCTGGTAATGCAGAAGAATACCTGGATAAAGGCATCGCGGTTCACGACAGTTACCGCAACGATGACCTGGTCAGAACGAGCTTTGCGCCACACGCGCCCTATACCGTCTCCGATGAGCCACTGGAAAAAATCCGTAGCTACGCCCATGAGCTGGACATTCCAATCACCATGCATGTGCATGAAACAGCCTTCGAAATCCAGCAGGCTGTCGAACAGGACGGCAGGCGCCCACTGCAAAGGCTCAACGACCTGGGCCTGGTAAGCCCTGCTCTGCTGGCGGTGCATATGACACAGGCTGAAACTCACGAGCTTGATCAAATAGCCGAAAGCGGCAGCCACATCGTGCATTGCCCGGAATCAAACCTGAAGCTGGCCAGTGGGTTCTGCCCGGTTGCTGAAAGTTTGAGCCGCGGAATCAACGTGGCTCTGGGGACAGATGGTGCTGCCAGTAATAACGACCTGGATATGATCAGCGAGATGCGCACGGCCGCCCTGCTCGCCAAGGGTGTCGCTGAAGACCCGACGGCGGTGCCGGCTGAAACGGCTCTACGTATGGCCACGATCAACGGCGCTCGCGCCCTCGGTATCGACGACCGGACAGGCTCGCTGGAGCCGGGTAAAGATGCTGATATCGTTGCCATCCGCATGGACTGCATCGAAACAGCCCCGGTGTATGATCCGGTATCGCAACTGGTGTACAGCAGCGGCCGTGAGCAGGTCTCGGACGTATGGGTTGCCGGCCAGCATTTATTGAAGAACCGGGTACTCACCGGGATCGATGAAGCATCAATCAGGCTGCAAGCAGATCAATGGCGCGATAAAATCATCACTTCGTAACTACAGCCAGCTATCTCTAGTGGCCAACACTGGCAAATCGAAAACATGAGCACAGATACAAACGTCGATCCAGCAGAGATCAGGAAATTTGAAGACCTCGCCTCGCGCTGGTGGGATTTACAGGGTGAGTTCAAGCCTCTGCACGATATCAATCCGCTGCGCCTGAATTACATCAACACCGGCAGCCCGCTGGAAGGTAAGCGCGTTCTCGATGTAGGCTGTGGTGGCGGCATCCTGAGCGAAAGCATGTCACATTGCGGTGCCGATGTAACCGGCATTGACATGGGTAAAGCACCCTTATCTGTCGCGCGCCTGCACGCATTGGAGACTGAGGCAGAGATCGATTACCAGCAAATTACAGCAGAGGAGCTCGCTGCTTCCGATATAGAGCGCTTTGACGTGGTGACCTGCATGGAGATGCTCGAGCACGTGCCCGATCCTTCTTCGGTAATCGAGGCATGCAAGCAGCTGGTAAAACCCGGTGGCGCAATCTACTTTTCGACGATCAACCGCAATCCAAAATCCTATTTATTTGCCATCATCGGTGCTGAATACATCATGAATATGCTGCCGCGAGGCACACATGACTTCAGCAAGTTCATCCGGCCGTCAGAACTGGACAGCTGGTGTCGCGATGCCGGCCTCGACATTATCAGTATTGAGGGTATTTCGTATAACCCGGTGACCGGCATGTACCGCGCTGGTCGGGATGTCGATGTGAATTACATGGTCCATTACGTCAGGCCTGAATAAAAAAAACCAACAAAGTGACTGTGATTAAAACCGTTCTCTTCGACCTGGATGGCACCCTGGTCGACACCGCACCTGATATGGCTGCGGCTCTCGACTTGCTGTGCGACGAAGTCGACCACCCGGTACTGCCTTTTGAAAAAGTACGCCCCGTGGTTTCTGATGGCAGTGTTGCACTGATCAAACTTGCCTTCGGTGATGCCCTGGATGAACAACGATTACATCATTTAAAACAGCGTTATCTCGATATCTATATGGAGAATATCTGCAAGCACTCGGGTCCATTCAAAGGTATCCTGGAAGTGCTGGAATACCTGGAAAAAAACGGAATGAACTGGGGTGTCGTAACCAACAAACCGGGCTGGCTAACACTTCCCTTGATGGACAGTCTTGGTTTAAAACAGCGTGCTTCATCCATTGTTAGTGGCGATACCACAGAAAATCGCAAACCACACCCCGAACCCATGCACCTTGCCTGCAGCGAAGCTGAGTCTGAGTCACATGAATGCCTGTATGTAGGTGATGCACAACGCGATATTGAAGCGGGTATTAATGCGGGAATGAAAACCCTGATAGCAAGATACGGCTATATCAAACAACAGGACAAAATCAGCGACTGGGGTGCTGACGCCATCATCGACAGCCCCGAAGAAATACTGCTACACCTGTAGCCTGCGATAGCGTTCCAGGTCTTCTGGTCTGTCAACATCCCAGCATGTATCCAGCAAACGGTAATGCAAACCAAGTCGATCAAAATTTTGCATTGTTTGCTCCAGCACACGTCCACAGCCCCAGGCAATATCAGCCAGCATGCCGGCGCGATGTAAAGACATACCGATTAACACATAACCTCCATCTTCGGCAGGCACCAGCACTGTGTCATGCTGATCCAGCTCGTTAATTGCCTGGTCGATCTGATCAATCCCCAGGGCCGGTGCATCAGTACCGATGATGATCACCTTGTCATAACTTTCCAGCATCAATCGCGATGCACTTAGCATGCGCTCACCAAGATCGATACCTGTCTGGGCTTGAAGATCAATACCGTACCTGTCGGCACAGTCTGCAAAGAAAGGGTGTAGCGTGTCAGGTGCGCACCATAACTGGAAATGACACAAGCCGGAAGATGCCAGCATTTCAAGCCGGTTGTGCACCAGTTCGCATTGCAGATCCGCTGCTTCCTGGTGGCTAATATAAGGCGTCAGTCGCGTATTTACTTCGCCGGCGACAGGCGCCTTGGAAAACACCAGCACAATAGTATCAGCGTGCTTCATTGATACTGCCTGGCGAGTTTTTCTGCCGGCACCCCAAAAAAATATAACAGTCGCAAGCGCCACATCAACAAGACAGTTTTCCACACACCTCTGTCTTCCCAGCGCCTGCTCGAGGTGATGACAGCATTTTTAAGGCAGGCGGGCCAGTCTACTTCACGCAAGCGTTTACTGAAGTCGATATCTTCCATCAAAGGCAATTCGGAATACTGCCCTACAATATCAAGGCATTCGCGACTAATGAATATTGCCTGATCGCCGGTAGCAATACCCGTAACACAGGAGCGCAGGTTCATCATGCGTTCAATAATGCGTAACATAAGCTGCTGACCACTCAGGCGTACGTCAAACCGCCCCCAGAAATGCCCTTCAGCAATCGTTTGCGTTATTGCATTTAATGCGTCATCAGGCAGCCTGGTATCTGCATGCAGAAACAACATTACATCACCTGTCGCGGCTTCAATCCCTGTATTCATCTGAATTGCACGGCCCCTGTCACTGTGCAGGACTTTATCGGCAAGTGATTCAGCCTGTGCAATGGTCACATCAGTACTACCCCCATCAACAACAATTACTTCATGCCCCTGATGACGAAAAGCTGATAACGACGTCAGTGTATCAACGATATGCTCCGCTTCGTTAAGCACAGGAATGATGATAGAAACTTTCATGAAGCCTTACACACTACAGAACCAGCTTTGAACTTCAGGAAGGATTCTGTTGCCTTTAGGCAAGGCCCCTTGTGTAGAAAATGCGGGTTTTGAAAAAGCGGAGTGTACACGCAGTACACGAGCATTTTGAAAAACAAACTAACGCAGCATAAAGGCAACAGAATCCTTCCCTACGTAAGAGCGCCGCCGCAGGAAGAGCCTTGCCCCGCCGTACACCCATAACAGTGATCCATCACGACAATATTCTTGTCATTAAAACGTGTATTCATGAGATCAGATATATGCGTTTTGCCCTTGCCGAGGCCTGCATCTAATCCAAGCATCTGGTTGAAGTCACAGTCATAAACATAACCCTGCCAGTCAACGCTGATCAATGACTTACACATAACGCCGTCAAGATTTTCGTTCCGGTATGAATTTTTCAATGTTTTCATGTAACTATTAAAAGCACCTTTGGATAACAAGGTGCTACCGAATCGCTTGATCGGCATGTTGGTCAGTGTGTACAGACTGTTAAAGACGATACCGTAATTTTCCAGTAATATTTTTTTATATGCGGGCTCCAGTTCTGCCTGTGAGGGCGGCAGGTCTGCGCCTTGCGGATTATAAACAAGACTTAATTCCGGACCAGTATCACTGCCATAGCCAACAGCATTGAGCTGCTTCAGTCCTTCAATACTCCTGTTGAACACACCTTTGCCGCGTTGCGCATCAACATTCTGTTCGAGATAACACGGCATTGAGGCGATGACTTCAACCTGGTTATCTGCAAGAAACTGCGCCAGGTCTTCATGACCCAGCTCTGTCAGAATCGTCAGGTTACACCTGTCCATAACATGCACGCCCAGTGAGCGCGCCTGAGCTACCAGCTTCCTGAAATGCGGATTCATCTCAGGTGCGCCGCCAGTAAGATCCAGCGTCTTGATAGCCTGCTTTTTAATAAATTGAACGATCTGCTCAACCGTGTCTTCCTGCATGATTTCGGTTCGCCTTGGACTGGCATCAACATGGCAATGCAGGCATTGCTGGTTACAAAGGTAACCCAGGTTCACCTGTAGAGTCTCCAGCTGTGATCGTCGTATCTGCGGGAAGTCAGTATTTTTCAGGTATTCAATAGTATCTAGCACTCTACACCTCAGGGTAACCATCGGTTAATGAACTTAACGAGCTTGCGCGTTGCGGGACTGAACAGACTGCCACTGTAGTACTGACTCGCCACACGCCTGTTAACTTGCGAATACGTCGGATAGGCATGTACCAATGTCGTGATTTTAGATAGCTTCATGTTTTGCTGTATTGCTAACGCCAGCTCATGTATAACTTCACCAGCATGTTGGCCAATCGCATGAGCACCGATCAATCGCCCTTTTCTTACAACAAGTTTGATAAAACCACGCGTCGAATTATCAGCAATGGCGCGATCCAGTGAATCCATGCCGAATTTGACGACCTTCACCGCAGGATCATCCTCTGCGACATCTGTCATGGCACCCACCTGGGCACATTCCGGCTCAGTGTAAACCACTGATGGTATTACCCGGTAGTCCATTTTCTTTGGCAAGTGGAAAATCGCATTCGCGATAACAACACCCGCCTGCTGCTCCGCAACATGCGTTAGTGGCATCTGGCCGGTTACATCACCGCAGGCATAAATATGTCGCCTGCTTGTCTGCATTCTCGAATTAACGATAATGCCTTGTGTATTGTATTCAATACCGGCCGCTTCAAGCCCCAGGTCTGAAACTGCCGGACGCCGACCGATTGCAACCAGTAACTTGTCGCCTTCAATAAGTTGTCCATCTTGCAGTTGAAGCATTATGTTATCACCCTGCTGGGCAACAGTTTCCACACTGGATCCCGTGAGAATTTCGACGCCGTCAGCGCTTAACTGATCATGAAGTACCTGTGACATCTCGGGGTCAGCGCGTGGTAAAACGCGTTCTGCCAGTTCTATCAATGTGACACGACTACCATGGCGAATATAGGCCTGCGCCATTTCCACACCAACCGGACCCGCACCCATGATCACCAGGTGCGCTGGCAGTTCGTTGAGGCTGTACATATTTTCATTGGTCAGAAACGGGACTTTTTCGAGCCCGGGAACAGGTGGTATCCATGGTCTGGAACCAGTAGCGATCACAAAACGTTTTGCACTCAGTTCCGTTTCGGCCACCTGTATTTTCGATGCATCGAGAAACTTCGCTGATCCTGTATAGATATCGCAACCCAGTGTTTTAAAACGCTCATGGCTATCATGAACCTGAATAGTTTCAACTGCCCTGCTGATGTACTGATTTATCGCTTGAATGTTGGATGCGGGATTTGAAACATTCACACCATACTGTTCAGCGTGATTGACCAGGTGGGCCACATGCGCTGTTCGTAATAACGCCTTACTGGGTACACAGCCAAAGTGCAGGCAATCACCTCCCAGCTTTTTTTCCTTTTCAACCAAAGCAACATTAAGCCCGAGCTGGGCTGCAACACTGGCAACTACCAGGCCACCAGCGCCGCCACCAATGATTACCAGGTCATATTTCTGCATGCGTTAAAACTCTATTCAGTCACCATGAAATTAATGACCCTGTTTCATAGTTGCGGTTCCTGTGCCTACGGTTTTGAAGCGGAAATAAAAAAAGGCTGACAGAAGTCAGCCTTTCGAAATTATCAGCATTACAATCGATATTTAACCGACTTTTCCCATTAGAGCAAAACACTTCACAAAGGCACCAGCCAGGCTTGGATCCTTGATCATCGTAGCGTAATCGCCAACCTTGAAGCGCAGTTTACGTGATGTGTATGCCATACCCAGCTTCATCAGACCCGGCGGCCTGGTCAGCAGTGAAAGCCAGAAATCCTGGTTTGCCCTCAGATCCCACTTGATGTCGCCGGCTGGATTCTTATCAACTGAAACAATTTTGCCGTTTTCGATGGTCATCACGAACCGAGGGTCTTCTTCGTCCTGTTGTCCAAAAGCGACGATAGAACTAAATCCAGCTTTACCGAGCATTTCGGTAATTTCAGCATCACTGTTCCAGACATCCATGTATGCCTGTGCCCACTCATCTGAAAACATTTCTGGCATTTTTCTTCCCGCTCGTATCTTTTCGGCTTAAAGTCGTAGCAGTTTCTACGAAATATGCGGTGTTGTCAAAGACAATTTAAAGCCTAATTTACTGAAAGTACGGTAGTTTTTTTTAAAACATGTCCAGATCGCGGAAAGCCGATATGTACCCGTACAGGCCACATATTCAGCACCTTCAGCAGTCATTTTTAATCGAACGGATGCTTCAGAATGATGGTCTCATCACGCTCGGGACCGGTTGATACAATATCCACTGGCACACCGACAACGGCTTCCAGGCGATTCAGGTATGCGCGCGCATTGGCAGGCAGGCTGTCCAGGTCTCTTGCACCCACAGTAGATTCATTCCAGCCCGGTAATTCTTCGTATACCGGCTCACACTGCTCGATGGCATCGGCACCCAGTGGCGGCAGTTCAATCGATTCACCCTGGTAGTTGTAGCTGGTACAGATTTTCAGGGTCTCAAGCCCATCGAGTACATCCAGCTTGGTGATACACAGGCCGCTCAGGCTGTTTATCTGTGCAGCCCTGCGCAGGGCAACACCATCAAACCAGCCGCAGCGACGACTTCTTCCCGTGGTCGCACCGAACTCATGACCCTTGGTACCCAGATGATTACCGACATCATCAAACAGCTCGGTCGGGAAAGGGCCGGCACCAACACGTGTCGTATAAGCCTTGGTAATACCCAGTATGTAATCCAGATCCCGAGGACCGATGCCGCTACCGGTACAGGCACCGCCGGCAGTGGTATTCGAGGAAGTCACAAATGGATAAGTACCCTGGTCGATATCAAGCAAGGTACCCTGTGCACCTTCGAACATGATGTTCTTGCCATCACGGCGATAGGCAGCCAGCATACCCGGCACATCAGCGATGAGTGCAGCGAGCTTTTCACGATAACCCAGGCTTTCATCCAGCACCTGTTGATAATCCACTTCTTCTGCCTTGAAATAATTTTTCAGGCTGAAGTTATGGTATTCCATAACCGTTTTCAGCTTGTCAGCAAAGGCAGATTCATCCATGAGATCAGCCAGTCGAATGCCGCGTCTTGAAACCTTGTCTTCATACGTTGGGCCTATACCACGACCTGTAGTACCAATAGCCGACTTGCCACGCGCAATTTCGCGCGCCTGGTCCAGCGCAACGTGATACGGAAGAATCAACGGGCAGGCTTCGGAAATACGCAAACGTTCGGATGCAGGAACGCCACGTTGTTCCAGCATATCGAGTTCTTCAAATAATGCTGAAGGCGACAGCACAACACCGTTACCAATCAGGCACATTACGTTGTCACGCAGAATACCCGATGGAATCAGATGAAGTACCGTTTTATCTTCGCCGATAACGAGCGTATGGCCCGCATTATGTCCACCCTGAAAGCGTGCAACAGCCGCAGCACGATCAGTTAACAAGTCGACAACTTTTCCCTTGCCCTCATCACCCCACTGGCTACCGAGGACGACAACGTTCTTTGCCATGAATAAAACCTTTTAAACTAATATCAAGATTCGATTACAGCCAATTGCCATTGGCCATTAATTTGTTCCAGCTTTTGCGTACAGTTCATTGCCGCATAGTCTTCGACCTGCCCGGGCAGCGCCTTGCAAACGCTGTAACCTTCGGCACGGAGTGTATCTATCTTCGCCTGTAACGTGTCATCATCAATCGCCGGCGCCAGTACCCTGACTGGTGGGTGCATTTCGCACGAGGAAAGATCAGCCAGCTGTTTCAGGTCGGTGCTGAATCCGGTTGCAGCACGCGCACGCCCGAAGACCTCACCAATGTCGTCGTATCGACCGCCGCGTGCAATTTCCTGACCCAGTTGTGGCACAAACGCACCAAATACAACACCCGTGTGGTAGTGGTAGCCATGCAGCTCGGCAAGATCAATATTCACGTTAAGGTTCTTGTTCTGTTTAAGAACTTTAGTGACAACAGCCTCAAGATGACTTAGTGCCGACAGTACGCAATCACCAGCTTTGCTTAATTGCTTACGCGCTGTTTCCAGCGTAGAAACATCGCCGTTAAAGGTTGACAGCTGGATAATATGTTTTGCTATGTTCTTATCAATACTCAAGCCAGAGACAAGTTGAGTAATTTCAGTAACCGCTTTTTGCTGCAGCAATTCGAACAGTCGCGTTTCATCATCATTTTCCAGTCCGGCACTGTTGGCGAGACATCTGAAGATATCAACGTTACCTACATCCAGATAAATATCGTTAACACCTGCGACATCAAATGTCTTCAGCATCAGATCCAGAATTTCGGCATCGGATTCAACACCTGCATGACCGTACAGTTCCGCCCCCACCTGAAGCGGACTGCGGCTACTGCCAAAAGAATCTGAACGTGTACGTAACACGGTGCCTATGTAACACAGGCGTGTTGGCACTTCGT
Source organism: Gammaproteobacteria bacterium (assembly GCA_029287435.1). Taxonomy (GTDB): domain Bacteria; phylum Pseudomonadota; class Gammaproteobacteria; order SZUA-229; family SZUA-229; genus JABDQW01. Next base: position 6,910 of record JARFRD010000217.1, on the reverse strand, counting down.
TCTTGAGCTGGTGAGCATCAATGCGTGCTACCTGCGGCGTCATATCCGCACGGATACCCAGGGTGCGACCGCTTAGCTGATCGACAAACTTGAATGTCTGCAGGTCGAGGTCACGACCGGTACCCGTAAGTAAAGATTCTATGTGATCGATGAAAGGTGGCACCACCATTTCATAACCCCAGCTCGCGTATAAATCGAGCAGGTTACGACGCAGGCACTCGAGACGTGCTGCCTGTTCAGGCAGGGCTTCTTCTATGCCCTGTGGCAATAACCAGTGTTCGTTGGAGGTCATGTTATTTTATTGAGCCAGGTAGAGAATCAACACACCAATAAGCATGCTGGATAAACCAACACCACGCAGTGCCTTGTCAGATAGTCGACCCGCCTGAAGCATAGCCTGTCGCCAGCCATTGGGGGTTAAAAATGGAAGCATCCCCTCTATAACCAGCACGAGCGCAATGGCGCGAATGAGGTCTTCCCACATCGCACGAATTAATTACGCTTGCCGCTCGATTCACTGAAGAAGCGGAAGTACTCAGAATCAGGCTCCAGCAGAATAATGTCGTCTGATGTCGAGAAATTATTCTTGTAGGCATTCAGGCTACGGTGAAAGCGGAAGAAGTCTTCATCTTTACCGAAAGCTTGTGCGTAGATATCTGTAGCCTTCGCATCACCTTCACCACGTGTGATTTCTGAATCGCGATAAGCCTCAGCCAGAATCACGGCACGCTGCCTGTCGGCATCAGCGCGAATACGCTCTGCTGCTTCAGCACCCTTGGAACGGAAGTCACGTGCAACACGTTCACGCTCGGCACGCATACGACGGTACACCGATTCACTCACGCGAGATGGCAGGTCAATTTTCTTGATGCGCACGTCGATAACTTCGATACCGAGTTGCTTGGCTTTTTCTGTTGCTTCAGACGTCATGATGCTCATGATTTCAGTACGGTCACCTGCAATAACTTCCTGTACGGTGCGTTTACCAAACTCGTCACGCAGCCCGTTGTTGATGTTTTCATACAGCAGTCGACCCGCCTGGTTCTCGTCACCCGTGGTGGTTTTAAAGTATTGCTCAACATCAACGATACGCCACTTGACGAAGGAATCGACGATAAGGTCTTTCTTCTCCGCAGTCAGGAATCGTTCCGGCTTCTGGTCAATGGTCAAAATCCGGGAATCGAATTTTCTGACGTTATTGATGACAGGCACTTTAAAGTGCAGGCCTGGCTCATAGTCTGATTTCAGAATTTCACCAAACTTGAACAGAATTGCTTTCTGGCGTTCATCCACCGTAAATACCGATGCCCAGATAACCAGCACAGCGACGGGAATGCCGAATTTCAACATGTTGGATACCATTATCTAGCCTCCCTTGTACGCAGGTTGTTGCGATTGCGTTGTGACTGCTGTGTTGCCTGGCGGAGCAACATTTCCTGCTGCTTGAGATCTCTCAGGCTGTCTGTCAGTGTTTCGCTTTCCACTGTTGCCGAGCGAGACATCAATTTGTCCAGTGGCAGATAAAGCAGGTTGTTGCTGCCATCAATATCGACCAGCACCTTGGAACTCTGGCCCAGCACTGACTCCATCATTTCGAGATAGAGGCGATCGCGCGTTACAGTAGGCGCCTTCTCGTACTCGGTCAGCAAACGTGAGAAGCGATCCGCCTCACCTTCTGACCTGGCAATAACCTCTTGCTTGTACGCTTCAGCTTCTTCACGCATACGCGCAGCAGCACCACGTGCTTTCGGTACCACTTCGTTGCGATAGGCTTCAGCTTCGTTCTTCAGACGTTGTTCGTCCTCACGCGCCTGGGTTACATCATCGAAAGCATCCTTAACCGCTTCCGGTGGTTTCGCATTCTGGATATTGACACGAATGACCTTGATACCGGTGCCGTAGGAATCGATGATTTCCTGGATAATCTGGCTCACCTGGACCGCAATCTGGCCACGACCTTCAGTGATCACGAAGTCCATCTTGCTCTGGCCAATGGTCTGACGTAAGGCACTCTCAGCCGCCTGTGTTAGAGAGACTTCAGGTGTGCGTACATTAAACAGGTAGCCTGTAGGATCAGCGATCTGGTACTGGATGGTGCCTTCGATATCGACGATGTTCTCATCCTGCGTCAGCATGGTGGCGCGCAGAGGTACCGGGTGCACCTTGGTCACATCAACCTTGGTCACGGATTCGATCGGCGTTGGCCAGTGCCAGTGCAGACCGGATTGCGTGGTATCTACATGCTCGCCAAAACGCAGGATGATACCGCGCTCAGCTTCCTCGATTTTATAAAAGCCGGTGGCCAGCCAGAATAAAAGTACGATACCAATGACAATATAAATTCCGATACTGCCACCGGGCGTGGAAACACCACCGCCTCCACCGCGACCGCCTTTACCGCCTTTACCGCCAAACAGGCTGCCAAATTTCTTCTGGAAATTTTTAAAGACCTCATCAAGGTCTGGTGGTCCCTGATTACCGCGATTACCCCAAGGGTCTTTATCGCCATTTCCGCCGGGTTCATTCCAGGCCATGTAGTACTCCCATATAGTGATCCAGCGGCACAGTGATGGCCCGCTCAATCTAAGAATCAAAGAGTCGGCATTTTAGGGGGCTTGAAGCAACCCCGCAAGCCGATACGTTCAATATAGTGGTGATTATCCCGACAACTGTCTACGCGGCAGCAATCGGTAGCAGCGTATCCAGCGACAGTTGCTCTCGTTGAGCCAGCTGATGCAGGTCTCTTTTTGATATGCTGATATCCAGCAGGAAGTGTCCTTTCTCATCTATCGATTCGTGGCGTACAGCGCCCAGTTCGAATAAAAGTGCCCGCACGCGTGCCTGCGCGGGCAGTAATTCAATCTCGCCGACAACCATTTCCTGCTGAAAATAACTGGCCAGTTCTTCACGTAACAGATCCAGACCTTCACCACTTTCAGCTGACAACCAGATTCGTCTGGAAGTTCCATCGGAATCATAATCAACACGCGGCTCGATACCATTAATATCGATCTTGTTCATGATCTGTATGCGTTTGATCTTGTCGGCCTGTATCTGCTCCAGAACGGATTCGACTTCTCCAATCTGCGCATCGCGATTTTCATCCGCGGCATCAACCACATGTAACAACAGGTGTGCTTCAGAGGTTTCCTGCAAGGTGGAGCGGAAAGCCTCGACCAGGTCATGCGGAAGATGGCGGATAAATCCTACCGTGTCAGCAAGAATCAGGTTCACATCATTGCCGATGCTGATCTTGCGCAAGGTTGGATCCAGCGTGGCGAACAACTGGTCCTGTGCGTATACATCTGAATCAGTGAGCACATTAAACAATGTCGACTTGCCGGCATTGGTATAGCCCACGAGTGACACCGTCGGTATTTCGGCCTTGCGTCGCGACTGCCTGCCCTGCTCGCGTTGCTTGCGCACTTTTTCCAGGCGCTTGTTAATCTGCTTGATGCGCTGACCGAGTAAACGACGGTCGGTTTCGAGCTGGGTTTCACCCGGACCACGCAGACCGATACCACCCTTCTGACGTTCAAGGTGGGTCCAGCCACGAACCAGACGCGTCGACAGGTGTTTAAGCTGGGACAGTTCGACCTGCAACTTACCCTCAAATGAACGTGCGCGCTGGGCAAAGATATCCAGTATGAGGCCGGTACGATCGAGTACACGACATTGCATCAAGGCTTCGAGGTTACGCTCCTGCGAGGGCGACAGGGCGTGGTTGAATAACACCAGGTCAGCATCATAGTGCTTGATCAGGTTCTTGATTTCATCCGCTTTGCCGCGACCGATAAAGTACTTGGGATCGGGTGTGTAGCGGCTGCTGGTAACCACATCGAGGATCTCGGCACCGGCCGATGTCACCAGTTCAGTAAACTCGGATAAATCCTCACGCCGGGATTCATCGTTGATATCCATGTGGACCAGGATGGCTCGATTGCCGAGCTCGGCGCGTTCAAACAAGGGTAAAGACCTCAACCATTTTCGAGATTATTTGCCCCATCATTTATCAAGTAATTTCATGTAGTTATAAAATATTCCTAATAGCTATTTCATGTATGTAGAAATAAAAACGGCCGCTATTCAGCGACCGTTAGAAAGAACTCACACAGGTGAATTATACCTGAACATCAGGATGAATTACCATTGCCTCCACCCTGGCCGTCGCTCCACTTCACCTGTCGCGATGGAACCACGGTCGAAATCGCGTGCTTGTAAACCATCTGTGTCACCGTGTTTTTCAGCAGCACGGCAAACTGGTCAAAAGACTCGATCTGCCCCTGCAGCTTGATGCCGTTCACGAGATATATCGCGACCGGTACACGCTCTCTACGTAATGCATTCAAATAAGGGTCTTGTAAGTGGTGCCCTTTTGACATTATCCCGCTCCCCAGTATTTTTTATACGGTTATTATTTTGGGTAAATACAAAAAGCTAATGGAGTATACCTTACACCAAAAGCCGTTTACACAAATACTATCTTAGTAAAAATCTGAGATTTTTCAGGAGTTTCGGTAATTTGAGCACCTCTGGGGCGATAAAATTACAGTTCTCCTCCTTTCTGAGCCATGTCATTTGCCGCTTTGCCAGCTGGGCGGTAGCGGTGATGGCCTTCTCCCTCATCGTCGCCATATCGTATTCACCATCGAGCATGGCCCAGACCTGGCGGTAACCAACGGCGCGAATCGATGATAAATCCGGCGTCAGGTCACCACGTTGATACAGCCTTTCGACCTCTTCGACCAAGCCGGCCTCGAGCATCAGGTCGAAGCGCTGCTCAATGCGTTTGCGCAGATCGACCCTGTCAGCTGGCATCAGTGCAATTTTAACCAGTTGATATTGCAGTTTGCTGGCAGCCTGTTCCTGCCAGAATTCAGTCAGTGTTTTTCCTGAAACTTCATATACTTCCAGCGCTCTTTGAATCCTTTGCGGATCATTCGGGTGAATGCGCTCAGCGGACACCGGGTCGATCTCAGACAGGCGCTGGTGCAGCGTATCCCAACCGGATTCACTGGCCTCCTGATCCAGCCGTTGTCGAATCTCGGCATTCGCATCCGGCAGCTCGGCGATACCCTGTTGCAAGGTTCTGAAGTACAACATGGTGCCGCCTGCCAGAACCGGCACCCTGTCGTGGGCGGTGATCTGCGCCATCTCGGCAAGTGCATCGTCCCGAAAACGCCCTGCCGAATATGCTTCCGACGGATCACAAATATTGATGAGTCGGTGCGGATATTTTTCGAGTGTTGCCTGATCCGGCTTGGCACTACCGATATCCATGCCACGGTAAACCATTGCCGAATCGACGCTGATGATATCCGCGGGAATTTCGTCAACCAGCGCCATCGCCAGGTCGGTTTTGCCGGTGGCGGTCGGCCCCATGATGCATATCGCGAACGGATCATCTGGCGACACACCAGGCTGAATGATTAAACTCATTGAAATATTTTTTACCGCAGAGGCGCTCAGGCGCAGAGTGTGTGTTGGTGAAAAGAGTACATGATTATTAATGAGCAGAATTCTGTTATGTCAGCATCCCTACTAACCGGATTGAAAACATAATATATCCTCTGCGCCTCCGCGCCTCTGCGGTTAAATTCTTTTTTCGTTTGCCCTACCGGCCGCGATAAAACAGCTTGTCGAGCTCATCGATGGATAACTGGATCCAGGTTGGGCGTCCGTGATTGCACTGCCCACTGCGTTCGGTTGTTTCCATGTCTCTGAGCAGCGCATCCATTTCAGGAATAGTCAGCTTACGATTCGCCCGGACCGAACCATGACAGGCCATGGTGGAAAGCACTTCGTTCATGGCTTCACGAATGCGACTGCTGCTTCCCTGGGCCAACATGTCTGACAGCACATCACGCAACAGGGCTTCACTGTCGCCGGCCGCCAATATCAATGGCACCTGTCGGATGCGAACTGTTTCCGGGCCGGTGCAATCGACTTCAAATCCCAACTCCCTGAACAGTTCCGGTGAGGACTCAACCAGTTCTGCCTCTTTCTGGCTGATGCTGATGGTTTCCGGGACCAGCAGCGGCTGCGACTGAATGCCTTCTTCGTGTTGCTGCTTCAAACGCTCATAGGTAATACGCTCATGCGCAGCGTGCATATCGACCAGCACCAAGCCATCGGTGTTTTCCGCGAGTATATAGATGCCATGAAGCTGGGCCCGCGCATAACCCAAAGGCGGCACCTCGGCCTCCTCATCACTTGGTAAATTACCGGCCTGTGCCGCCACACCCGCGCTAGCCAGTTGCGAATAAGCGGATACCTGCTCAGCAACGTTGAAGGACATGGGTGTTTGTCTTTGATACTCGCTGGTTCCAGCCCAGCTTGATGACGGTTGCCCGCTTACCTTGATTTCACTGGCCTGCAGGGTGTTCTCGCCTGTGCCGGGCCTGACCTCGGCCAGTGCCTTGTGTATGGTACGAAACAGAAAATCATGTACACCTCGCCCCTGGCGAAAACGTACTTCGTGTTTACCCGGGTGCGCATTCACATCCACTTGCGCGGGATCCATTTCGAAGAACAGCACATAGGCCGGGTGCCGGCCGTGGAACAGAACATCCTGGTACGCCTGCCGCACCGCATGGCTGACCAGCTTGTCACGAACCATGCGACCATTCACATAAAAGTACTGCATGTCAGCCTGGCTGCGCGAAAACGTGGGACTGGCGACCCAGCCCCAGAGCCTGAGGTCATCGTGTGCATAATCGATGTAAACCGCATTCTCGATAAACGCCGGGCCACAGACTTCCGCAATGCGTTTTTCCTGTTCCAGGCGACTGTCGGCCTTGCGCAATTGTTTGATGGCACGGTTGTTATGGCGCAAGGTGATATCGACATTGAAATGGCTCAGCGCTATACGCTTTACCACGTCTTCAAGGTGACTGAACTCGGTCTTCTC
>JARFRD010000216.1 GCA_029287435.1 Gammaproteobacteria bacterium | reverse complement strand
GGGATCGGAGATGTGTATAAGAGACAGGCATTCACTGATTGCGGCCCCGACCGGCTCGGGTAAAACACTGGCTGCTTTTCTGGCCGCGATCGATCAACTGGTTCACGATGGTCTGAATTTTCCGTTACCCGATGAAACGCGTGTACTGTATATCTCACCGTTGAAGGCACTATCCAACGACATTCACAAGAACCTGGAACTACCACTGGCGGGTATTCGCGATGCACTGCTGGAAAACGGCTACGCCGATGTGCCGATTCGTTCCCAGGTGCGCACGGGTGATACGTCGCAGTACGAGCGTAACCAGATGAAACGCACACCGCCGCATATCCTCGTGACTACACCGGAATCATTATTCATCCTGCTCACTTCAGAGTCGGGTCGTGAAATTCTTAAAACCGTGCGCAGTGTCATCGTCGATGAAATCCATGCACTGGCCGGCAACAAACGTGGTGCCCACCTGACCCTGAGCCTGGAGCGGCTGGAACAGATTTGTGACACACCACCCGTTCGAATCGGTATTTCAGCCACACAGAAGCCAATCGAAGAAATGGCTGCTTACCTGTCCGGCAAGCACGATGACGCCATGCCCCGCGACTGCACCATCATCGATACCGGACATGTGCGTAAACGCGATCTTGCGATTGAACTCACCGGTTCGCCGCTGGAAGCTTTGATGGCGAACGAGGCCTGGGAAGAGATTTATCGTCGACTCGAACTGTTAATTGAGCAACACAAAACCACCCTGATTTTCGTCAACACACGCCGCCTGGCCGAGCGTGCCGCAGCTGCACTCGCAGAGAAACTTGGCGAAGATGCGGTGACTTCGCATCATGGCAGCCTTTCAAAGGAACACCGCCTTGATGCTGAACAACGTCTAAAATCAGGTCAGCTGCGCGCACTGGTGGCAACAGCATCGCTGGAACTGGGCATCGATATTGGTGATATCGACCTTGTCTGCCAGATGGGTTCACCGCATGCAATTTCAACCTTTCTGCAACGCGCCGGCCGTTCCGGTCACCAGTTAAGCGGTACACCGAAGGCACGACTGTTCCCGCTGAGCCGCGATGACCTGGTCGAATGTGTTGCACTGCTTGCAGCCATCGAAAAAAATGAACTCGACCGTATTCCAGTACCCGCACAGCCTCTGGATGTACTCGCGCAACAGATCACCGCCGAGGTGGCAAACCGGGAGTGGCAGGAAGAAGCGCTTTATCGCGTATTTAAATCGGCCTGGCCATACCGCAAGCTGACGCTGGAGCAGTTTACGGATGTGGTGAAGATGCTGGCCAACGGCTTTCATACCCGCAGGGGCCGGCGTGGCGCCTACCTGCACCGCGATGGTGTTAACGGTGTGCTGCGTGCAAGGCGCGGGGCTCGCCTGACTGCGATCACCAATGGTGGTGCCATACCGGACCAGTTTGATTATGACGTTATCCTGCAGCCTGAAGGCCTGTTTATCGGCACCCTGAACGAAGACTTCGCCTTTGAAAGCATGCCAGGCGATATCTTTCAGCTCGGCAATATTTCCTACAGGATGCTGAAAATCGAACAGGGTCGGGTTTTCGTTGAGGATGCGCATGGACAGCCACCCACGATTCCGTTCTGGTTCGGTGAAGCACCAGGGCGCAGTGACGAACTATCGCAAGCAGTCTCTGAATTACGCGAGACTATCGATGAACTGGTCGAACAGGGACAGCAAGCAGTAAGGAACTACCTCGAACAAATTCTGCATCTGGATGAGCTGGCCTCGTCGCAACTCATCGAATACCTGGCTAACACCCGTGCAGTACTCGGTGTGTTACCCAGCCAGCACAATATTGTCTTCGAACGCTTCTTCGATGAAACCGGTGACATGCATTTTGTGATTCATGCACCGTTCGGCTCGCGCGTGAACAAGGCCTGGGGATTAGCATTACGTAAACGTTTCTGCCGACGCTTCAATTTCGAACTGCAGGCCGCAGCCAATGAGGACAACCTGATCCTGTCACTCGGTCCAACCCACAGCTTTCCACTGGATGAGCCTGCCAGTTACCTGAAGTCAGACAGTGTAGAGCATGTTCTGGTGCAAGCACTGCTGGATGCGCCCATGTTTCCGGCACGCTGGCGCTGGGTTACCAACATCTCGCTGGCTGTACCGCGTTTTCGTGGCGGAAAAAAAGTCCCGGCTCCATTTCAGCGTAATGACGCCGAGGACCTGGTTGCGCTGGTATTCCCGGATCAGCTTGCCTGCTTCGAAAATATACAGGGTGAACGTGAAGTCCCTGACCATCCACTGGTTAACCAGGTACTGCAGGATTGTCTGCATGAACTGATGGATATCGATGGACTAAAAAAAGTACTCGATGGCATCGAACATCACCAGATCAAAATCACCACACGTGATTTACCAACGCCTTCACCCATGGCATTCGAAATAATCAATGCTCGACCTTATGCTTTCCTCGACGATACCCCGGCAGAAGAACGACGTGCGCTTGCAGTACAGCAACGTCGTGCCTCTGATCCAGACAGTGCTGCCGACATGGGGCGCCTGAATCCGGATGCCATCGAAAAAGTGCGTGAGCAAGCCTGGCCAGATCCACATAATGCCGATGAACTGCATGATGCCTTGTATATCCTGGGTTTTATCGATGAAGATGAAATCGACAGCAGCAAGTTAAAAACCTGGTCGACTCACCTGGCCAGGTTACAGAAAGACAGTCGTGCGACACGGTTATATACAAAAGATCAAAAGATATTATGGGTCGCTGCTGAACGTTTGCAGGCATTGTTGCTGGTTTGTGCTGATGCCGAACTGTCGCCGATGATCAACGCAGTGGAAAGCGATGAGGCCGCTACCACCGAGCAGGCGTTGACCGAAATCATGCGCAGTCGCCTCGAAGGCCTGGGCCCGGTAACAGTATCGGAGCTGGCCAAACCCATTAACCATAGCGAAGCGGAAGTCACCCGGGCCTTGCTCGAACTGGAACAGGAAGGCTTTGTAATCCAGGGTCGTTTCGATCCGCGACAAACGCAAACCGAATGGTGTGAACGCGGTTTGCTTGCACGTATTCATCGCTACACCCTGAAACAGTTACGCAGCGAAATCGAACCGGTAAGCCCGGCAACCTTCATGCGGTTCCTGTTTCAATGGCAGGGACTCGAAGAACCAGCCGAAGGTGCAACCGCACTGGAGCGTGTGATGTTACAGCTCGAAGGTATCAGCCTGCCGGCAAGCAGCTGGGAAAGCGATATTCTACCGGCACGCTTACAGCCCTATTTTTCAGGTGATCTTGATGAACTCACGGGCTCGGGCAAACTCGCCTGGTTACGTCTGCACACACCCACAGACAATAAACAAAAACGCAGAAATCCTGCAATAAAAACCACACCGATCGCTTTTATCTACAGACAACACATGAGCTACTGGTGCCAGGACGAGGTCAAGGAGCCATCAGGGCTTTCGTCTTCCGCACAAAATGTACTCGGTATACTGCGGCAATGGGGTGCGAGCTTTTTTGAAGAACTGCAACAACAAAGCGGCCTGCTCAAAACACAACTGGAGCAGGCACTGGGTGAACTGGCTGCATGCGGACTGGTTAACTCGGACCAGTTCCAGGGATTGCGCGTCCTGATAACACCACAGAAACGACAACATCACAGCCGTCGCCGTGCTGTGTTGCAAACACCGTTATCTTCCGGTGGTCGCTGGTCCCTGGTGAGACCTTCACTGCCGATCGAGAATGACCAGCAAAAAATCGAACATATCGCACGCACCTTGTTAACGCGTTACGGTATCGTGTTCCGCAAGTTACTGGAAAGAGAAAGCGGACTGCCTTCATGGCGTGACCTGCTCTATATCTACAGACGTCTGGAAGCACGCGGCGAATTAAGGGGTGGTCGCTTTGTGCAGGGCTTCGCCGGTGAACAGTTTGCACTACCCGAAGCCGTCAACATGATTCGCAAAACCCGCAAGCAGAATGACCAGGGCCAGATGATAGCGATCAGCACCGCCGATCCGTTAAACCTCACAGGTATCATTACACCCGGTAAACGTATACCGGCACAGGCTTCGCATCGTATTCTTTACCAGGACGGCAAACCGATCGCGATAAACCAGAATGGCGACATACAGATTAATGAAAAGATACCGCAACAGGATCACTGGCAGATCAGGAACCTGTTAACGCGAACAGCACATCCCGCGGCTTTTCATAAGCCTCCACAGGGACCATTGATCTAAAAGCGTGGTTTTTTAATTTTACGCTTTACTCTCGCCATCGACATAAAACCACTTGCCGTGTTCAAAAATAAAACGGCTGTTCTCATGCAGCTTATGTGCCCTGCCCTGTATACGGTATGTTGCTACGAACTCAACACGATCAGTATCGCTGTTAAGTATGGATAACCGGATCCACTGCATGGCTGGATCGATATCAATGGATTCTGGCCTGGTTGAAGCGTGCCAGCTATCGAGCAGGTATTGTTCGTTACCCAATGCAAAGGCGGTATAACGCGAACGCATTAGTGCTTCTGCCGTTGGTGCCGGTTGATCTTCCTTGATATAAGGCTCGCAACATGCATTGATTAACTTGCCTGAGCCGCAAGGACAATGAGGAATAGACTTATTCTTTTTCATACTGCTGTTAGTTGCTATTGACACATAAACAAAACCTGATGATTATTCATGATAAATAATCGGGTGCAAAATAATCATAACCAAAGATCCATCATACGAGGAGATTACCGCATGCCAGTGGTAAATATGCACGATATGCTCCAGCATGCCCATCGTGAAGGCTATGCTGTCGGAGCATTCGATCTGGTCAGTCTTGATTTTCTGCAGGGGATACTCGCAGCCGCGGAAAACTGCCGCGCACCGGTCATCCTCAGTCTCGCTGAATCCCATTTCGAATACTTCGATTTCACTACTATCATGCCTGCGGTGGAAGCCGCGGCAAAGCGAGCCTCGGTACCCGTCGCCATTCACCTCGACCACGGTGCCTCGTTCGAAAGCGCGGTACAGGGTATCCGGCTTGGTTGCAATGGCGTGATGGTCGATGCATCGACCCATCCATTCGAGGCAAACGTAGCGCGTACCCGAGAAGTCGTCGATATGGCACATAACTGTGGCATCCCGGTGGAAGGGGAACTGGGCTACGTCGCCGGCGTCGAAGGCGAAGATGCAGAACGACATCCGGGTGAAGTACGTTACACCGAAGTAGCCGAAGCAAAAGCCTATGTTGAGCAAAGTGGTGTTGATTTCCTCGCCGTATCGATTGGCACGGTGCATGGCAGGATGAAGGGTGAACCCAAACTCGATTTCGCGCGACTGGGCGAGATTAACCAGGGCCTTTGTATTCCACTGGTGATCCATGGTGGCACCGGGTTGTCAGACGACCAGTTCAGACAGCTCATCGAAAACGGCGTTGCCAAGATCAATTATTACACTGCACTGGCCGATGCTGCAGGCCAGTGCATTCGTGACAATGCAGGCAAAGACTCAAACTGTGGTTACACCGGACTGGTATCCGGCGTTGCGCAAGCCATACAAAATGAAACGGAGCGTTGTATCAAGCTGTGGGGCGGTGAAGGCCGCGCGGATGAAGTGCTCGCGAGTGCGGCAGCACAACGCGAAATCGAGCATGTCATCTTCTATAACACCAAAGGCATTGATAAAGATAAAGTTGAAGAGCTCATGCGTATTGGCCACGACTCCCTTGGCAAGATCCCCGGTGTACGCCGGGTATTTACCGGGCACGCATTAACGCAAGATGCCAGGTTCAAACACTGCTGGGTGATCAAGTTCAGCGACGAGTCCGTGGTGGAAAGCTACAAGAATCACCCTGATCACGTGGCTTACGCCGATACGCATTTCCGGCCAGTAGCGGGTGATCGAATTTCGATTGATTTTGAGAGCGCTGACTAACACCGTTTATTAATCCGGGGCCGGCCATAGAGAACTCTGAGCTCATCCTTGGCCAGCTCAAGGCGATCACGTTGTTGTTTAGAAAGTTGCTTTCCTGCGCGATTGATATAAAACGTCAGCATCGACATCGCCGATTGAAACGGTCCTGACTTGCGACGCTTGCTCTGGTCTGCCGATTTTTTAAGTGAAAGCGCAATTTCACGGGGATCTTCGAGCGTAAACACACCCGCTTCGAGATCCAGCGCATCGCTGGTTTCGGTGACACGCTGCGACCAGCGTCTAGCTTTCGTTGAAGTCTTCTTATGTATTTTGTGAACAGCCACGAAATCTGTCTCAACAGGGGTGAATAAAACTTATCGACCTCCTCTAATATACCCCCGTTAGTCTGAAATTTACCGATGAAAGCTTGTATTTTTGCTCAACTATTCCTTATTATCTAAAACAGCTTGTTATGTAAAAAAGCTACGTAACCAAGGAGAACAAAATGAGATTACTGAAACTTAATGCGCTCACTGCTTCTGCCCTGCTAGTGCTTGGCACCCAGCCAGGCAACCTGCTGGCACAGGAAGAGGCAGCAAGCCAGTCGACAACAAGCGCCGCGACCGAGGCTACAACTCAGGCCCCGGCAGCAACACCAGCGCCACCACCGGCTTTTCGTGGCTATCCGCCACCACGCCGCGACTACCGCGGTTATCGCAGTTATCGTCCCTCCGGTAGAAGCGGCCCGAGCTTCAGTGGCCCCTGGGATAGAAGAGGCAGTGGTTCAGGCTTCGGCTTTGGCAGCGACAGTGGTCCGGATTGGGGTCGACGTGGCCCAGGCTGGGGTGGTCCCGACTTCGGCGATCCCTGGGATAGAGGCCGAGGCAGTGGCTCTGGCTTCGGTTTTGGCAGTGACAGTGGTCCTGACTGGGGTCGACGTGGTGGTGGCCCATGATGGCATTCTGACCCATGGGACAGGGGCCGAGGCAGTGGCTCTGGCTTCGGTTTTGGCAGCGACAGCGGTCCTGACTGGGGTCGACGTGGTGGCCCAGGCTGGCATTCTGACCCATGGGACAGGGGCCCGAACTGGAACGACAATGGCATGAGCTTTGGCTGGTAAATCCACCTGTAGATAAAAAAGCCCCGCATTGCGGGGCTTTTTTTTGCTCAAATAAAGCTATAACACTGAAGTATCAGGTACCGGCTTTCTTCAAATGGCTGTATTCCGTCGGTTTTACGTTTTCAGCTGATAACACACTCTGTTTGGCCAGCGCCTTGTAAGCTTCGAAAAATCCACTAACGATGGTTGGCTTGATCACATCATACAGACCCGCCTCAAGCAACACCTTATGCACTTTGGGTAGCCGGTACTGTGGAACCCTGGGATATAAATGATGCTCGAGATGGTAGTTTGATCCAAAGTAAATGAAAGTCATTAATGGCGATGTGCGAATGTATGCATTCGTAAATTGACCATCATCCAGGCCGTAATGATCAAGATAACTTTGACAGCCCGCGAGCAATGCCAGTACGAGTGACGGCACCAGTATTCCATATAAACCAGCACGCCAGTCTAAATACGTAATAAATATATAGGCGCCAAGCCAGATCCCGGCAAACAAAAAGTTCAAGCGCGCAAACAGCACAAGATCATCAGGCTCGTAAGGTGTTTTGTGTTTTTCAACATATTTCAGATTACCTATAGCCAGGTTATACGTGTATTTAAGGTAAACGATATTGAACAGCACACGTGTTATCAACAGGCGTTGCCACCACTTTGTCATCCATGCCGATGGCATTATATCGGGGTCGTTTTTCTTGTTCGCATCACGATGATGATCCCAATGCCTTACAGCAACACCCATATCGAAATAGGTGAGAATGGACGAAGACAGGAACAGGCCTGTTAAAAAACTGGCTTTCCAGTTTTTGAAAATAGTGCCATGTATACCTTCATGACCCAGTGTTGCCAGCACGTAGAGTCCGATCGCCGATAGTACGGTGCACGGAATCATACAGATGACTTTATAGACAATGGGCCATGAACCGATAGCAAGCTGGTAGTTCAGCCAGCCAAAGATAATAAACAGACCCAGCCCGTAACTGATGTTTAATACCGACATCACGCTGGATGGCTCGTAAAACGATCTATCCAACGTCGGCTTTATTATTTCCTGAGTATTCAATGCACAACCCTCCCCTCATAGCATTCATTGATGCATCTTTGATTAGCCCAAGTGGTTGTTATTGTTTTTATTACAATCAATTTAATCGATAACATGTTGCATTGTAAAGCTACTATCCAATAGAGCCATCGGATTTTTAAGTAATTAACCTGTAAAAATCCCTGGCAATTTATATAATGCGTAAACGACATGTTAGTCATTTAATCCAACAGTGTTGACACTACACACGGAACCAGCATGAAACCCAGGCCTGTATTACTGACGATATTCGATGGATTTGGACTCAACCCGAGCCGTGCGCACAATGCCTGGGCGCTCGCAAAAACGCCCCATCTTGATAACTATTTTGCCTCCTACCCGCATTCGGTACTGCAGGCATCGGGACGTGACGTTGGTCTTCCAGACGGCCAGTTCGGTAATTCGGAAGTCGGCCACCTCACGCTCGGCTCCGGCCGCGTGCTCGAACAGTACCTGGTTCGAATCGCAAATGCGATTTACGGCGGCACATTTGCACAACTGACGCCATGGCAGGAACTGCTGAAGAATACTCGCCGCCTGCACCTCATCGGCCTGGTATCCGACGGCGCCGTGCATTCACATATCGAACACCTGCTCGGCATCCTCAAGCTGCTCCACAAAACCGAGATTGAGCCCGTTGTACACATGTTTACCGACGGCCGTGACACCGCACCAAAAGTTGCGTTGTCATACCTGGAGCAACTCGAGGAAGCCTTCGAGAAAAACGGCCGTGGCTCGGTGGCAACAGTCTGCGGCCGCTATCACGCAATGGACCGCGCCAGACACTGGGACAGAACCGAAAAGGCATGGAAAGCGATAGCACTCGGCGAGGGCTTTCCCGTGAGCACAGCCCGCGAAGCTATTGAAAAGGCATACGAACGTGGCGAAGGTGACGAGTTTATAGAGCCTTCCGTTGTAGCCGGCTTCAATGGTGTCGAACAGGACGAAGCAGTACTGCTGTTTAATTTCCGCAGCGACCGCGCCCGCCAGTTAACTGCCGCACTTGGACTTGAAAACTTCGATAAATTCGAACGCAATGGCAAGATTGTCGACCACCTGGTTTGTATGACCGAGTACGATGCCACATTCCCGTTCCCGGTGCTGTTTTCCTCCACCGTTCCGGAACAGGTACTCGCAGAACTCATCAGCGAAGCGGGTCTGGCACAACTGCACTGCAGTGAAACGGAAAAGTTCGCGCACGTGACGTACTTCTTCAACGGCGGCCGTGAAACGCCCTACCCGCTGGAAGATCGCATCATTGTCAATTCGCCAGATGTTGCCACCTACGATACACAACCTGAAATGAGTGCCCCCAAAATTGCGGATGAACTCATCAAGGCCATCGATAGTGACAAGTACGAGTTTATCGTTACCAACTTTGCTAACGGTGACATGGTTGGGCATACAGCACAGCGTGAGTCCGTGATCCGTTCAATCGAAATCCTCGACACGGAAAGCCATCGCGTGTTCAGCAAGGCACTGGAGAAAGGTTGGCGAGTGTTACTCACAGCAGACCATGGTAACTGTGACGAAATGATCAATCCTAATACCGGAGATCCACATACTCAGCACACCGAGTACCCGGTACCGTTCCTGATCATGGGTGAAGGTCCGGTACGCCTGAGTACCGGCCGCGGACTCGCAGATATAGCACCCACAGTCCTGGAACTGCTGGGCATACCACAACCCCGGATCATGACAGGACGCAGCCTGATCCTGAAGAAAGGCATTTTGTGATGGAGACAGCCATGAACGACAAATCCAACCAAGTTTCCGTACTGGCACTGAATCCTGCCGTTGATATCAGTTACATCATTCCGCAACTGCTCGAGTATCAGAAAGTACTGGCGGAGCAAACCTTGTACCACCCTGGCGGCAATGGCATTAACATCGCACGCGCATTAACTGAACTGGATGTGCCGGCTCACTGCTGCAGCGTTATCGCCGGTGAAAGCGGTGACCTGCTGTTAAAATTGCTTGCTGATATCCTCGATGATCGACATACCTGGTTCCGAGTGGATGGCGAAACCCGCATCAATACCACCATCATGCAGCAAAACCCGCCAGGACTGTTCGAAATTACCAGCTTCGGCCCGGAAATCCGCGGTGATGTAGTGAAGGATGTTTGCGACTGCATGCTTGAACATACAGGGACTGGCATTGGTGTCGTCAGCGGCCTGATTCCACCCAGTGTACCTGAAACCACTTATGCCGAAGTTATCCAGGGCATTAACGACCAGGGCGGCAAAGCCGTCGTCGACGCGCGCCCCAATGTGCTTACACATGCTATCGAAGCCAAACCCTGGATGGTGCGAGTTAACAGGCATCGCCTGGAACGCCTGATGAACCAGGTACTGGATAACGTTGGAGATGTTGCAGATGCAGCACGTTGGATCCAGCAGCAAGGCATCGAATATGTCTGTATTACCCTGGGCGATAACGGTGCCGTACTGATTGATTCAGATAACAGTTACCACGGGGATGCACCGAGGATACACAAGCAATCAACGGTTGGTTGTGGTGACTCGACGATCACGGGACTGATTGCATCCTCATTAAAAGGAGAAACATCACAAGAAATGCTACGCTTCGGCATCATGTGTGCCAGCGCCACGGCATCACTGCCGGGTACAGAACTGTTCAAAGCATCGGCACTGGAATCCTGGGATATTGATATAGAGATTACCGCGCTGGATCGCTGATTAATGATTCCGCTTGGGCCTACTCGCCATCAGGTGGTCATACGTCTAAACGCTGCCTAACATCGTTTCAAAGGATTGTTATTAGTTGCGATATTACAAGTTACATAGCCACAACAGGTGCGTAAGGAGGCAACGAACCTGCAAGCCTATGTATTCGTAATCCAGACAAACTCATAGGGCTGCAACTCTATCACTTCACGAGCGTCAGTGTACTTACGACCTGTCAACAGGTCGCGCCAGTCATCAAGCTCAACCAGGTTAACGTCCTGCAGTTCAAATGACTGCGGCTTGTTTGCAATATTATAAATACAGAAGATACTTTGCGCCCTGTCCTGGCTTTGTCGCCATAATGCAAACAAAGACTCTTCGAAATGCAAGGTGAATTGTGTGGCATTCGGATGAAATGCCTTTTGCTGCTTGCGTATAGATATTATCTGCGTCAGCTTTAAAAAAACCTTTTTGTTTAATCCTTCCTGTTTTAATGCCTTAACAAGATCATCATAATCCCAGTTGTGCCTGTTTATAGCTCGCTTGTTCGATGTCAATTCCATTTTTGTATAGTCGTTGGGCGTTGCAAACAGGCTGTGAATGTAGAATGCGGGTATACCCTCCAGAGAGAGCATAATGGCGTGAGCACAAGTGAATCGTTCAAGCCGGTAATCATCTTCACCCTCGAAAGTGCCTTTCAAAGCGTCTATAAGGCTGATATTTAATTCATAGGGCTTATGCCTCCCGCTATCATGCTCTCGATATGAAACATCGCCACCGAATGACTTCATTAAATCAGCCAGATCATTAACCTGTTCATCTGACAATATACCCTCAACTGGACGCAAGCCAATACCATCATGCGAGGCAATAAAATTAAAATACGCAGTTCCGTTACGCGCAGGCGGCATACTCATCATCCATTGCTTTAGAAAATCAGATTTACCCGTAAGCAAGGTGTAAAGAATAAGGGGCGGTAATGAAAAGTTATAAATCAAATGTGCTTCATTAGCATTACCAAAATAAGATAAATTCTCCCGGTTCGGTATATTCGTTTCAGTTACTATGATCGCATCCTTGTTCTTGTGCTCTACCAGCAAACGTAGCAGCCGTATAATTTCGTGTGTTTCTATTAAATTAATACATGGCGTGCCAATTTCTTTCCACAAGAATGCGACCGCATCGAGGCGAAACAGGGAGACACCCTGCTCCATATAAAAATTGATAATTTTAACGAACTCAATCAGCACCCTGGGATTTTTAAAATTTAAATCGATCTGGTCATGACTAAAAGTACACCAAACATATTTTTCACCTGACAAGGTATCTGTTCTACGCAGCAAAGGGGAAGTGCGCGGGCGCACAACTGTACTCAGGTCAGTGTTCTGGTCGCATTCTATGAAATAATCACTGCCCGGGTCCTTGCCTTGCTTATAGTTGTCAAACCATACACTTCGACTGGAACAATGATTAATAACCAGGTCAGCCATTATTCTGAAATCATGAGCAATCTCTTTTATGTCATCCCAGTCACCCAGGGATTGATTTACCTCTGTGTAATTAATAACCGAGAAGCCATCATCAGAACTAAATGGATAAAACGGCAGGATATGAACGGTATTAATAACATTCTTTAATTCTGACGACAGAAAATCGTGCAGTGTGGACAGCGGCTTTTCATCGGCTTTTTTTATACTGTCGCCATATGTAATAGCAACAACATCAGCTTCATCCCACAGGCTTGTATGTGGCTCAGGGACATCAAATCCATTTTCAAATCCCATCACGCGAATTATTATATCCGCTAATACATCGATATTTTCGTTAGGATAACACTTACCCAGGTGGTCACTGATCCTGGTCTTGATATCAACAAATGCACTGGTCGCCTGGTTCAACATTATGACAATTCTTTTCTATCTGCCTCTACAGCATCTAATAACTGAACATATATATCTGGAATTGCACTGGCCACCCTTTGCCAACTGGGAATAAACGGGGCTTTATCAGTATCCTGAAGAAACAGGCGACCCGCATGCTTTATGTTTTCCGCAAACATCTCAACCATTTTTTCTTCATCATGGGTTGCATAGTCAAGACCATTAAAGACAGCATCATTACGGTAACTGTCAATTAGATCCAGTGCGATCCTGTAATAAGTCGCTTTAGTTGTTCTTAAGCTCTCTTCTGTAAAATCGATGCCATCTGTCGCCAGCTTTTTAAATATTGCTTTAGAAATCTCAACTGACATTTTGGACAGCCCCTTGTCCTTGTCCTCCTTTGAAATATCCTGATGTTTATGGTCATAGTTATCTGCTATATCAACCTGGCACAGGTGACTCGTGGCATAGTTCTTTTTCATCTCCATTAATATGCCTATCTCAAGACCCCAGTCAGTTGGCATACGCAGGCTTTCCATTACATCGGAACGCATGGAAAATTCACCTGCTAATGAGTACCTAAAACTATCTAAAAACTCGAGGTAGCTATGTGGCCCATGTTGGTGATTTAGCGCACGTACGAGTGGTGTGACCAACAGCCGGGCAACCCGGCCGTTCATTGAATTTGATGCAATTCTTGGATAATACCCTTTACAAAACCTGTAACTGAACTGAGGATTTGCTAGCGGATAGAGCAGCCTGGCCAGCATGTCACGTTTGTATGTCAGGATATCGCAATCGTGCAAGGCAACTGCTTGCACATTTTTCCTTGCTAACATATAACCCATAGAATACCAGACATTACGACCTTTACCCGGCGATGTCGGCGCCAGGCCTTCTTGCCTTAATTTGGCATCTATTGCCTTCAAATTCGGACCATCATTCCATAGCAAGTCATGTTGTTGAGGTAACCGGCTGAAATACTTCAGCGCGTGTTTGAATTGCTCCCTATCCGCCTGGTCAATACCTATGACAATCTGATCAAGATATTTAACTTTCTGAAGCTCATCAACTATCGTCGTTAATGCGGGTCGCTCCAGCTCTGAATATAAAGAAGGTAATATCAGCCCCATTGGGCGCATATGAGAAAAATTGATTAAATCCGACTCCATATCTTCAAGACTACGGGTCCAGAGATTATGCAAAGTCGTAATGCGTCCATTTTGAAAAAAATCAGGCATGACTGACACCTATTGTTTGTTTATCTGTATAAGCGCCATTTCAATTCCCTCTTTCCAGCCTTCGGGTGCTGCCGCTTCTGTTTGATAATCAGCTGAAACAAGTTGATCTAGCTGCTTGTTGGATGGCGAATTTACGATAATTGAAATATTGGCAGCATTAAGCATGGCTGCATCATTAGCGCTATCACCCAAAGCAATCGTTTTCACTGCACCTTCGTAGCAGCTTGCCAGTCGTTCTGTTGCGCGTCCCTTGTCGCAGTTTCCTATCACATGCAGAAAACGACCACCTTGCAGCACTGATAAATTATATTGCTGAAGATTTTTTATTAATTCATTTAATGACTGCTCATCATCATGCCACAAAAAAGGCTCACTAAAATCTCTGGCAACCGCCGCTTTAGCCTGCTCCTCTGTTAAACCCGTTAGATCAATAACTTGCGGAATAGAACACTGTGACAGCCTTGTGTATTGAGAGTCTTTTAATCCCAGACTGCAAAAAATATGATCAATTGATAGCTTAGAGGCCCCTAATATAATTTCCCAGTATTCACCTCTGGATGACGCCTCTTCTGGTTGCTTGAATTCTGATTTCAAAAGATAAATACAGGATCCATTTTCAACGATAAATGGATCATAAATAGCCAGCTCCTCTCTAATCGACACAGTTTCAAGAAAGGTTTTGCTTGTATTTAGTACGACTGGAATATTCTCGTTTTTAAGTGTTTCTATCGCCAAAAGCGCAGCATCATAATCATATGAGTCATGATTTAATAACGTACCATCCAGGTCAGTAACAACTATCCATTTTGTGTTTTCATCTGGCATTATTCTGCATTATTCTTGAATGAGTAATGGCCCGGTTTTAATTATTAAGATAATTCATAACTACATAGCAATTATCAGGCCAGCTAAACTTCTTCAATGTTTAATTGATATCTCTAATGTAATGCACCGTTTTAATGCATCACGCACTAATAATAATCCTTGATATCTATTTACGCACCAAAATAGTGCAATTATAAAATGAAAAAGTAAGGAAATATTGACGGTCATGTGACCTTAGTCACATCATCAACGATCAATTTACGTTAGATTATTTGCAATTTAGTCAGACGCAGGTTCTCGTTGATTTTCTAGTCAATAAATCAATCAGGTCTGTATTCGGCACCACTATTTATCAACAGCTTCAATTCATTTAATACTAATTTGGAGAATCCTATGAAAAATAATACCCATGACAAAAAACGTCGTGCACTGCTGAAAGGACTTGCAAGTATCCCGGTTCTGACCCTCACTGGTTACCAGCCCTTGGCTCAAGCTGCAATGCTGTCTGTCGATGACCCGACTGCCAAAGCATTGGGCTATACGGAAAAGAGCACCACAGCAGGCCAAACCTGTGCCAACTGTAACCTTTACCAGGGTGGTGACAAAGCAGCTGGAGCATGTCCTATATTCCCGGGTAAAGATGTAGCCGCAGCAGGCTGGTGTAAATCCTGGGTTGCCAAGGCCTGATCCATAAAGACATCGATTAGTCATAATCTAATAAAAAGCCCACAACCGTGGGCTTTTTTT
>JARFRD010000155.1 GCA_029287435.1 Gammaproteobacteria bacterium | reverse complement strand
TGATTAAGATATTCTCTTACCAGGGCTTGCAGATTGTTGATTTATCTCAAAAACAGGTGAAATGTTGTCCGGTATAAACGGCCAGCATCGCAATGGCTTGCTGATATCATCATGTTGTAAAATTCTGAAAACCTTAACCGCTTAACCTCTGGTATCAATTAATCCAGATCGAAGCATGGGAAACCTATGAAGTATAAAGTACAAGCGCTGTTTTTCATGCTGGCTACGCTCTGTTCAAATATAGCTGTACAGGCTGAGAAAACAGACTGGTACGCACCGATGAGCGTCGAAGGCACGGTCACTGTCGATGTATACGAGGCAAACGACCTGTTCCACGCAGGGGCCGTGTTTATTGATGTAAGAAATCCCCGTCTGTTTGCCAAAAAGCATGTTCCGGGTGCGCATCACCTCGACCTGAAAGATGGCTATAGCGAGCGTGCCCTGAATGCCATTGCCGGACTCGATGATCCCGTTGTCATCTACAGTAGCGGCGAACAATGCTCACGCAGTTACCGTGCGTCTGAAATGGCTGTTAACTGGGGCTATACCAAAGTGTATTACTTTCGCGGAGGCATCATAGACTGGAGAGATGCCGGCTTACCGATGGAAAAGGTCAATATACTGCTTGAAGGTGCGAATGACTAAAGCCTGGTGTTAGTGGGCAAATCGTTTCAGGTTGGGCTTGAATCGACTTGCCAGGTCACTGTCTGAGCCAATGATATTAAAAACCTTTATCATGGATTTCTGTGCGTAATTGTCCCGGTAATTTGCGTCAATTTCCATCATTTCAGACAGTTGCTGCAGGGCTTTTTCAAACTGTTCTTCTATTATGTAATGCACAGATAACTGTTGCTTGGCTTCGATATTCTTCGGTGAAGAAATCACCTGTTCAGCAAGGCTGGAAATATTCTGTGAAGTATCAGCTTCATTACAAATACTCAGCAGGTCGTGAAACTGCATAATCTCTTTATTTGAGCGAATGTCTTCAGGCAGTGACTCGATCAGCTTCAAGGCTTCAGGGTAACGTTCTTCATGCTTGAGTAGCTTGCACATGGTCAGTGGTAATCTTGGATTAACCGGATCATCGACTATGGCTTTGGCGATCATCTCGTACGCATCGGTTGCCTTACCCTCGGTAAAGGCACGGATCGCTTCGATCAGTTTCATATCTGAATCACGTGCAACGTATTGTTCCATTACCCGCATGATTTCTTCTGCTGACTGAAAGCCGTTCATAGTCTCAACAACAGCTTCATTACGAAACAGCATCAATGTTGGCACGCTGGCAATGCTGTATTCAGTGGTGATGGTAGCCTCGGTATCGGCGTCCACGTTTACCAGTAGTGCTCGGCCATCATAGTGATGAATGATCTGGTCGAGTATCGGATACTGGTGCAGGCATGGCACTGCTTGCTTTGAGCAGAAGTTGACCAGAACCGGACCCTGTTTCGAGTTTTCTAATACAACTTGTTGAAAATTATTAGAATTTGCGGACAGAATATATGGGGAGTCAATTGATTCAATCATACATATGCTGCTACGGTATTTGGTATAACTTCCATTATACAGATTTCAGTGTCTTATCTGACTACCGTTCGTCTAGACACTTCTCGGTCGTCATGTAATGTGTTTGCCTGTTAACTGCATTTGATACACATCAACGTATTACGGATTATCAATTGTTAGTTTGTAGTAACAATCAGGGCTTAAAACAAGCGATAAAGCAGCAATCATTAGTTTTATTTAATGAGGGAGTTATTATGAAAACAATTAGACATGGTTTATCTGTAGGTATTGAACGTACTGGTGCGGACTTTTACCTGTCGCTTCGTATATCTGGCAAGTTAACCCATCACGATTATGAAGTGATTTTGCCAATGCTCGATTCAGCTATCGAAGGTATCAAGGATCCGGATATCAAAGCGCTGGTCGATGTTACAGAATTTGAAGGCTGGGAAGTGCGTGCTGCCTGGGATGACCTCAAGCTGGGTGTTAAACATGGACGTAAATTCAGCAAGATTGCGATCGTGGGTAATAAGAAATGGCAGGAATATATGAGCAAGATCGGCTCGTGGTTTATCGCCGGCAGTATTGAATACTTTGAAGATATGGAAGCCGCGTTGAGCTGGCTGGATGAATGACAGACTATCGCAGGCGTCTAGTTGAAGCGTACCGTAAATGCGGCCTTGCTCAGTTTGATCGCAAGCCATATGAACAGCAACGGGAATAAAATGGTTTGCAAGGTAAAGACGACGATCAGGTTAATGAGGTCGATAGTAACGTCCTCAACGGCAAGCTGTAGTTCGGCATAACGCTTCTTGATATTCAACGAGTTCATCGCGTTCGAAAGGTTCTCGGTGATTTCTTCATACCAGCTTCTGTCCTGACTGGTTTCACTGATTTCCCTGTTCTGGTCATTAAACTGTTCAACATCTGTTTTTGCATTCTGCAGGCTGTCTGTGGATTCGATGAAATCAGACTCAAGGAAGGCGCGGTACAGTCCCTCACTGGAAATGGCCATGAATGGAATGAAGAAACGCAGGATGATCAGAAACACGACAGATCGGTACATAACCTGAAGCACCTGTTTCGAGACCAGGTCTTTTCGCCAGATGAAAATGATCAACAGAATCAATGCCGAGGAAACAATCAGCGAAAATGCGCCTGAAGAAAATATCTTGAGCAGGATTCCCTGGATGCCCAGTGACGTGGTACAGGCCAGCATCACCCATGAAAACCGCTCGATCAGGTCGTTGACAGGATCCAGAATCTGACCGGGAGCAAAAATCAGGCCGATGCCTGCAGGCTCAAGCGCGATTTCGGTTCCCTGGGCAACGGAAATGGCTGCATTCAGCCCCTTGGCGATACCGAAAGCGATGAGTGCACGCTCAAAACTTTCATCCGTGTATTTTTTTCCATAATGATCAATCAGGCCATAAAAGGAAATCAAGGCCAGGCTTACGATAATAAATGAAATGACGGATTTATTGATTGTGTGTTTCATCAAGGCGTTATTCTATCAAATCGAATTCATCCAGATACTGGCCATGTTGCCGTATTATTTCTCTTGCGGCATCACCGTAACGCCTGATCCATTGAGATAACACCACTGAACTAATAGCGGTACCCGACTCCAGGTGATTGCGCAGACGCTCAAGGCCCTGCTCGGAAATCCGATCCGTTCTTGACACACCGGGGCCTGAAGATGGTTTGTTCATGCATGAATACTAGACATTCCGGCATGAAATGTCGAAAGTATCGGTAAGTAGCAAGCCCGAGCTGGACGGCAGCAGCTTCTGGCGTGAAAATAGCGTTATCTTTTTTGGGAAAATACCATGATTACCTACATATACTGGACATTTATGATCGTGCTTATCATCGCCGTACTTGGCTTTGTCGGTGGTAAGCTGGAGCAATGGAAAGGTGCAATAATTGGTGCAGTTGCGGTGCTGGTGATCGCGTTTGGCGCCTATTACTTTCATTTTCAGCAGGTCTTTGTAAAACGTTGGGGCGGCGTTATGTCGGTGTCAGTGCCTGAAGGACAGTTCCATGTTGCAGCTACCTGGAAGGACGATAATCTGTGGATTGAAAATTACGACCCGGAAACGAATACCTGTCATTTCAGAGAGTACTCCAAGGGTAACCTGCTGCAGGGTCAGGTGACGATTAAAAACTGTAATCCTTTATTGAGGTATTCCAAATAAAATGCATTGGTCCTGTCGTTCATAAATAATCAACAAGTATAAAAGTAAGCTATGGTCTTTACATAGCCTGCAATGAAAACAAACAGCTTCAACATAAAAATAACTTTGGTACGCGTGCATCAGTTCATCGCTGTTTTATTATGCGTTGCGCTATTGCAGGCCTGCTCCTCTACGAACGTAGTTAATATTGAGGGTAAGGACGGGACCGGATTTTATAACCTGCAAACAACCTTTCCGGTTTCAGATAAAGATGATTCATACCTCGTCAAACTACGAGCGATGACAACGGAAGGCGAATTTGCAAACACGATACCTGATGGAAAGATTATCGATTTTGAAGATATACAAATCGTTGGTCCTGACGAGATCACGGGTGATATGCGTATTACAACCGGTTCTGTCAGCTTTGGTGTGCTTGATGACCTCATGGCGGACAAGTTTTTTATGTCAGCTTTCGCCGGTGTGGCAACCACCCGCTTTAAAGGTAATTTTCGAACTCAGAGCGGACTTAACAGCGAGATTGAGAATAATACCTTCGAGGTTTATGTTGATTTGAAAGTTATGCGTGAGCTCACTGACAAAATAAATGCAGGTGTTAGCGCAGCATTTGGCCGCAACCTTGACCTGAGTGGGACCAGCGCAGTAGATATACTTATTAATTTTGAGACAGGTAGACACATGGAAATTGAAGCAGGCTATCGCTGGTTCACTTACGATTACCTGTCGGAAGAAAACGATTCAGGCGTCGAGATTGACTTGAATGGCCCATTTATTGCCGTTAATTTTCCTTTGTAATTGCCGTAACAAATCCATTACCTGGTCTGCGCTCAGCAAGTGATCACCTGTTTTCATGCCACATGGAATATGAGCGTTGTATCGATTGCCTGAGTTGTTCAACGCTGAATGAGCGTACAGCTTCAGATATTTTCATACCTTCGATATATACCTGTACAACAGGCAGGCTGAACACGCTGTGCTGGGCACAAATTTGCGGTGAAATTTCACAGTCAATATATGCAGCTGACATATCCGGGTAATGTGTATCCAGCATGTGTTCGAGTTGTGGGCGCAGTACCTGGCATACCTTGCACTGTTTGCCTCCGAAAAGGATAAATACAGCACCCGAGGATTTCATTTTCTCAAGTATTTCAATGGTGGTTATTTCCTGCATCACTGTGCGAATCACCTGTTGCTAAAAGACTCGTCGATGGGATCAGGACAATAATCGCGACGGCGGCAGGTATGACAATACTGCCCCAGATACAACTCGTCGACCCATGAAACCAGTTCATGCAAATACTCCGGGTTATCAAATACAAAACCGGCTTCAAAGTTACGTTTATCCTCGTGTTTGCTGCCCATGCCAGCGCCGGTGAGATTCGGCGATCCAATAAATGCGATTGAGTTGTCGATAATGATGGCCTTGGTATGAACGCGCGGACACAGAATTCTTTCGAAAAGCTCGCTGTTTACGAGTTCATCAAAGCGGTCAAAATCTTCACGAAAACGTGGGCCGGGTTCTTTTGCATGGATCAGTCGAACCGCAACACCATTGGCAACCAGGTCGGCCAGAACCTGCAGGAACGGGACGAAGCTGCCACCCGCCTCTACATACATGTCCTTGATATCTGCTGTAATTATCCAGATGAATTGCCGCGCATTGGGGATATGTTCCAGTACGAAGTCCTCGTAAATTTCGCGGTTAAGTAAAAGTTTCTGCATCCTCGACTGTACCGGCTTCTATTTACGCTTCATCGATGGGTGTTACGCCACCATGATCAATGCGCTCGTACTCGGCAATTACCTGGGCGCCGAGCAACAGTATGATGGCAGCAATTTCAAAACTCAGCAGGATAATGATAGTGGTTGCGAGGGAGCCATAAATGACGCTGACAAATGACAGTGTTGCGAAATACCAGACGAGAAAATGTCTGCTGATTTCCCATAACACCGTTGCAACGATGCCGCCGATAAGAGCATGAGACCATGCAAGCTTGCCAACGGGCATCACCAGGTATACCGAAGTCAACAACAGGATCTCGCCGATCACACCTATCAGGTAGAGGATCATCGCGGTTGTTTTGGTCATATTGATGTCATAGCCAAACAGCGTGGCCGTATCGTTACTGTGCTGATTGAGCCAGCCAGCAACAACACTGACAAGGAGAAAGCCGGCAGCCAGGAACATGATATACACGTAAGGCATCACCGCAGATACCAGAATATGCCGGCGATATCGCATACGGCGATGAAAGAATATTATCGACATCGCATTTTCCAGCACGGTGAAAGCCAGTGAGCTGAAAAAGACAAGCAGCAGGATCCCCATTATGCCGATGACTTTCCAGTTAACCATAAAAGCAACCAGGTGCATGGACATGGCTTCAGACTGTGTGGGTGCAGCAATCGCCAGAAATGCACTTGCCATTTCGATTAGCAGCTTGGGATCGGCAAACTGCGACAGCACGATCAACAGCAGTGCAAATACCGGAATAATAGACAGGAGCGTGTAGTAAGCGACAGCACCGGCCAGCAACATGCCCTGGTTATCTCTGAATCCCTTGAGCACATCGAGCATGAAGCGCCCGGGATTGTTTAATACATAACTTAGAGGCGATGGGTAAACGCGCATATAAAACCAGATTCTGTATGGCAGAGACTCAAATTATCAGTCATGCATATTACACAATTTAACAGCAGATAAGGTTGTCGCTTGAATATTGATTACTCAATGCGTTGAGTGCCAAGCGCTCGTCGCGAGCACAAGTATCGCTAGCGTGTTTTAATGCATAAATCCCTGTATGCCGGATATAACGACATATTTGGTAATAAAATTAAACTCTATGGTTGAATAAATTCGTCAAAAAATACAATTAATACTATATAAAACAATAACTAAAGAGGTATTTCTAATCTAAAATGGTGCGTCTGGAAAATATACAAAATTTAGAGAATTTCTAAGCGTTCAGAAAATATTAGGCTATTCTTATTTTTGGGGAATATACATTATATCCACGGCGATATGTCTGTACTTCTAAAAAGTTAAATGTGTTTTTTCTGTATAGCTAAATCGTTGAAAGTTAATTATTAACAGGTACTGTTTACTGAAGATATCTGACAATTGAATATGTCTGAGAATACGCCACCGCAGATAAAAGATCTTTTGCTGGAAAAAGAGGTACAGCCGCTTTTTAAAGCAACCCTGTCCGGTGGTATGGCAAATATATTTGGCGCCCTGCTGATATATACCCTGTTAAGCAGCACCGATCATAAAGTCGAAGCCTTGTGGATTAGCGGCACGATTATACTTTTTTCCCTGGTAAGGATCGTTGTAGCAAATGATTACCAGACGCGGAATGCATTTCAACT
The DNA here is from genome assembly GCA_029287435.1 of Gammaproteobacteria bacterium. GTDB lineage: Bacteria > Pseudomonadota > Gammaproteobacteria > SZUA-229 > SZUA-229 > JABDQW01. The sequence goes on along the minus strand of JARFRD010000155.1, from coordinate 19,370 downwards.
CAGAGAATATCTTTATACCCACCTTCTCCTGACGCTCACTATTGGGCTTACCTGGGCTGTATATATTTATATCTTGCATAAACCCGAGGACGCAGCAATTCGGAATATTGCCTACCTGATGAATTTCGGGATGATTGCTGGCAGTATTACAACGCTGTCTACATACAGGCCGGCATACCTTTCTTACAGCTTGCCGCAGTTGGCTGCGATTTTTGTAGTCTTCGTGATGATCGGTACACCGACGTCCTACCTGGTCGCGTTTGCTGTATTGCTTTCCACGACATTCATGATTTCAGCCAGCTTTAATATTAACAGGATTCACAAGAACGAAGTTCAACTGACGTACAATAACGAACTGCTTATCACTAATTTAAACAGCGAGATAGGGCACAGGGAAAGCGTACAGCGAGAGCTTGAAGCCAGCAAACGCGACCTTGAAGTCAAGGTTAAAGAACGCACCAAGGACCTGGTGGAAACCAATACCAGTCTTGAACGGGTTATTGAGAAAAAGGAGATGGCTGAGCAGAGCCTGCAGTACCTGGCGTATCATGACGAACTGACCGGCTTGCCTAACAGAAACCTGCTGGTTGATCGTGTTGGCCAGGCCATTAAATCCTCATCACGAGATAAGCAACAACTGGCAATTCTGTTTCTTGATCTTGACCGCTTTAAAAATATCAATGACAGCCTGGGCCACTCAGTGGGTGACAGGTTGTTACAGGAAGTATCATCCAGGCTGTTCAAAACATTACGTGAACAGGATACGATTTCACGTAATGGTGGTGATGAATTTGTTATTGTGCTGGAAAGGTTGAAGGACACCAATGAAGCCGTTAATGTTGCCAAGAAAATTATTAACTGTCTGACTGAAACTTTCGATATCCAGTCACATAAAATTCATATTGGTGCAAGTATCGGTATCAGTATCTACCCTACCGATGGTGATTCCCCGCTTGTGTTGTTGCGTAATGCTGATACCGCAATGTATCGTGCCAAACAGGCAGGCGGTAACCAGCTGCAGTTCTATGATCAAAGCATGTCCAGCCAGCTACGCGACAGGCTGGAGCTTGAAAGTGAGTTGCATAATGCACTGGAGAATGATGAGTTCTACCTGGTTTATCAGCCACAGGTTAACTGCATCAATAATAAAACAACCGGATTCGAATCTTTACTGCGCTGGAATAACAATAAGTACGGACAGATTGGTCCTGATCGCTTTGTACCATTGCTGGAGGAAACCGGTCTTATCTATGCAGTTGGTGAATGGGTAGTATCAGAGGTGGCAAGGTTTATTCGTGACCACCAGATACATGATGTTACTTTCTCGATAAACCTGTCCGCCCTGCAATGCAATAACCTGGCGTTTGTTGATTATGTAGAGAAAGTAATCAACAAGGCAGCTATCAATCCGGCACAGATTGAATTTGAGATTACCGAAACTCTGCTGATCAAGGATTTTGAAAAAACAAACCTGTTCCTGACCAAGATGCACTCAATCGGTTGTACCATAGCGTTGGATGATTTTGGCACCGGTTACACTTCGATGACGTACCTCGCTCGCCTGCCGATTGATATCATCAAGATTGACAAGTCCCTGATCAGGGATATTGATAAACATGAAAACCTGAAGAGTATCGTTAAGGCGATTGTTACCATGAGTACCAGCCTGGGTATGAAGAACATCTTCGAGGGTATAGAGACAAACGAAGAACTCTCAGTGATCAAGAAGATGAGCGGTTACATCATCCAGGGTTATCTGATCAGTAAGCCAATTGCCGAAGAAGAAGTTGATGACTGGCTATCGCTGGATGTGGAAGAGAAACTCGCTTACAAAAAAGCATAACTATAGCTACTTTCGCACAAATAAATATTGTCCATTACCGTATGCGGCGCCATTCTCTGGATAAAACATGGCCTTGCACAGGACAAAGTAATTATTCCAGTACTCAACTCTTTTAGAGTTCATTAATGCCGGATAAATCCGCTCAAGGTTGTGCCAGAAATTTCGATGCCACTTGTCGAGTGTCATCCAGTAGTTCATGCCATTCAGAAACCATGAATCCTGAAAGGTGAAATGTTCGAAATCACGTCGTAAGGCGTAATATGGAAGCACCTTACCACCCGGGAAGTAATCACCAATTAATGTTTTCTGTGGATCCAGAAACTGCGGAATCAGATCACGTGAAACGATCAGATGGTGAAACATGCGACCGTTTTTAACCAGTAGTGTGCTCACAAGGTTAAAAAACAGTTCAACATTATTGATCTGCTCCATAAGTCCCATTGAACATGCAGCATCAAATTTTTCAGTACCAACTATTGATGCCGTGTTGTCATCAATTTTGGTATATAACAGGGTGAACCTGTCAGATGACAGGATATCGTCAGCTGATTTCTGTCGCTGATGAAGAAAATCATATTGATCCCTGCTATGTGTAGTCGATGTTATACGCAAATCCGGGTATTCGTTGAGTAAAAAAGACTCGAAATAGCCAAAGCCACAACCTATGTTCAGCAGCTTTTCATGGCCAGTTAACTGCATGCGCTGAGCAATTAATCTTAATTTGTCGGTTTGTGCCTGGTCGAGTGATTTATCACTGGTAGATATCTTGTCCGGATCATCATCAAAAAATGCCATGGTGTATGACATAGTTTCCCTGTCGAGAAAAGCCTTGAAGAATTCAAGCCCTTCATCGTAGTGGTGGTCGGCAAGATCATCAGCAGCAAGTGCAATGGGCCCATGCCCGAGTTCGACGGCCTGGTCATTACCATTATTAAGTGCATATTCACGCGCGAAATATTTTGTCAGTTGCTGTTCGAATTTTTTCAGCTCGGCTGAGCCGTATTCATGAATGCCCTCTTTGTTCAATGTTTGAATAAGATCCGCTTGCATGACGACATTCAGTTATGTTTTTTTAGCGCGATCACCGCGTTGAGACCGCCGAATGCAAACGAGTTGGTTAGAGCGTAGTTGATATCCTGCTCACGGGCCTCGTTTGGCACATAATCCAGGTCGCATGCTTCATCAGCTGTTGTGAAGTTAACTGTTGGCGGGATGATGCCATGGTATATAGCGAGTGTTGTTGCGATCAGTTCGAGCGCGCTTGATGCACCCAGTGCGTGACCATGCATGGCTTTGGTTGATGAAACAGCGAGCTTGCTGGCATGGTCACCGAATACCTGTTTAATCGCATTTGTTTCTGTTTCGTCGTTAGCCTGGGTGCCCGTGCCATGCGCATTGATGTAATCCACCTGTTCGGGCTGTATACCCGCATGCTGTAATGCATTTGTCATTGCGTTGGTGATGCCTGTGACATCGGGTCGGGTAATATGACCGGCATCCGAAGTCATGCCGCAGCCAATAAGTTCAGCATAGATCCTGGCGTCACGTGCCTGTGCATGTTCCTCCGATTCCAGTACCAGCATGCCTGCACCTTCACCAAGTACCAGGCCACTACGATCAAAACAGAACGGTCGGCATGTGTCGCTGGATGCAACACGTAATGCATCCCATGATTTCAACAGGCCATAGGTGAATGGTGCGTCAGACGCACCAACCAGGGCGACATCAATCATGCCGGCTTGAATCATGGTCATGCCCTGGATGATCGCGTGCAAGCCTGAAGCACAGGCACTGGCGAGTGCAAATGCCGGGCCCTTGATGCCAAGATGCATGCTGACCATGCTGGCAGCTGCGCTGGGCATGCCTTTAGGGATGGTTAACGGGTGAGCTCGAGACTTCTGCTGTTTATATAACTGGTCGTAAGTATCTTCGTCGGTGTGCTTGCCACCGCAGCCGCTGCCAATGATTGCAGCTGCATCAGTAAGGGTTTCTTCACCAGGTACAAGGCCGGCATCATCGACGGCTTCCCGGGCAGCAATAACGGCCAGTTGTGAAAAGCGATCCAGTATAGATAACTCATCAGCAGTGAAATAACTTTCGGGATCGAAATCCGGTACTGTCGCACCGATTGAAATTTTGACGCCCTCGATGGGCGGGTTGAGCGGCTTGATAGCCGTCTGTCCTGCTTTGAGCTTGTCCCAGAACGCATGAGCATTTAAACCCAGGCCTGAAACAGCACCAAGGCCGGTGATCATGACACGGCGACTCATTGTTCTATCCCTGTAACGAAATAATTAGCTGTGGGCAGTATGAAGTTTTGTCATGATATCGTCGACAGTGACGATAGATGAAATAACTTCGTTAGGTATTTCTACATCAAAAGCTTCTTCAAGCTCAAACAAGACAGTAATTGCCTTGAGTGAATCAATGCCAAGAGATGCGAGCTTTGTATCGGGTCGTATGTCTTCGACATTGCAATTGACTGTTTTAGCGATAACCGCTGCTACTTTATCGATTGTCATAACTGTTCTTCTGATATTGGCTATTAAAAGATGACTAACCTATCAGCTGAGCATTTACCAATTCGTGATTAAATCCTGTCCATCCTCCCAAGTACATCCATCGTAATTGCTCCCTGGTACACAGCAAATAAATTAACTTCAGCATTTATTGGTGCTTCAGTCTCAATAGTACTGATTCAGCCGAATGGAGTCCACATTTTTTTTATTAAATTTCAGTTACATTGGCGATACTTCTGAGAAAAAATATAATTTGATGTTTTAACTGAAAATTGTCATTATAGGCAGAGAAATCATGTCAGTTTCAACAAGAATAAGGTATTAATAATGAAAATTGCACATGAAAAGCCGGGCATAACACAGCTTAATGTGGAAAAAACTCAGACAGAATTCAGTCAGTTCACCACACGATACGAGCCGGAAACCAGCTCGATCTGGTGCTGGATGCAGCCTGAACCGCGACCCTGCCTTAACACTGCCCTGATCGACGAGCTCTACCAGCTCCAGTATCAGCTCACCAATACCTATAAACAGCGTGATACCGGCATCGTCTGGCCATTTCACCACCTGATCCTTGCCTCTAAAGTGCCCGGAATTTACAACCTTGGCGGTGACCTTGAGTTGTTCAGAAAATACATATTGTGTGGTGACAAGGACAGCTTGCGTACCTATGCCTACAAAACCATCGACCTGGTCATACGTAACGTGAATAATCTCGATCTGCCGATAACGACAGTGTCGTTGATCCAGGGCCAGGCTCTCGGTGGAGGGTTTGAAACCGCCCTGTCCTGCGATGTCATCATCGCTGAACGCAACTCTCAGCTGGGGTTCCCTGAAATCCTGTTTAACCTGTTCCCCGGTATGGGTGCTTATAACCTGCTCGCGCGCAGAATCGGATCGGCGTTGGCTGAGCGTATTATTCTGAGTGGTGAAACCTACTCAGCCGGTGAGCTGTATGATATGGGTGTGATTGATGTGCTCGCAGAAGATGGTCAAGGTATCCTGGCGACCAAGGAATACATGAAAAGCCATAACCAGTCGCACAACACGATTCGCTCGATGAAGAAGATCCGCCAGATCGTTCATCCAATCACTTCAGAGAAGCTGTACGAAATCGTCGATATCTGGGTGGAAGCGGCTTTGGACCTGAGCGAGAAAGATCTCGCGAAGATGGAGCGTTTACTACACCTGCAGAAAGATACGAAGAGCATCGATGTTATCAAACAGCAGAATAACGAGCCGATTCGTCGCCAGGGTGAATGGCGCAAGATCACCGATGTGGAATTCCCCCTGATCACCCACCTGGGCGAAAACGTCCCCTATAACCGGCGTAAAAGTGGTAGCCGCAGACGAAACAGCTACAAGAAACCGGAATCACAGGACACCTGACGCTCTAATCGAGAGCCTGGCGCCCTGTTACCCGCAATGCTTTTATTCTGCGCTAACAGGCGTCAGCTTCGCCTGGCCAAACCACTTGATGCCAAGGCCGGTAATCAGGCCAACATTTTCAGCACGATCAATAAAGTTTGATGCCAGGTTAATGAACAGTGGGTCATTCGCTGGCAGTGCCATACCTATCGGCTCGTAAGTCAGGGCTGATACGACAGACTGGAAACCGCTATCCGGAAAACGTTTCATGACGCTCAGGCAGATCGGAAAATCTGTCAGGAAAGCATTAACCTCGCCCTTAGCCACCATGTTTGTGCCCTTGTCGACAGAATCCACGGCAACGCGCTGAATTTTAGGCATCAGTTCCTTAACAAAAGCTTCACTGGTGGTGCCACCAACGACAGCGATTTTCGCGTCTGATTCCTTCAGATCTTCCGGGTCATCAGCCTTGGCCATCTCCTGCTCCTTGGTCACCAGGCACTTGCCAGAAACGAAGTATGGGCCAGCGAAAGCAACACGCATGTTGCGCTCGATTGTCATCGTCATGTTAGACATCACAACATCAACCTTGCCCTGTTCCAGTGAAGGAATAAGCTGATCGAAAGGCATGGTTTTGAACTCAACTTTGACGCCCATGGTTTCAGCCAGCGCTTTGGCCATATCGATATCGAAACCGACGAGTTCACCGGTCATCAGTTTTTCAGACATCAACGGCATCGAGCCCGAAGTCCCGACTACCAGCTTGCCGGATTTCTGAATGCGTGAAAGCGTGGGTGAAGCATCAGCAGCATGTACAGAGCTGACGGCGACAAAAACGAGTGCGGTTAGAGCAACGATTGAACGTGCCATGAAATTCATATTTAGTATCCCTGAATAGATTAGAAATTATTCGAATATTTTTAGTGCAGCGCAGAAACTATATGGAATTGACCTTGGCGTCAACGACAATAATGGCAGGGATTAGGTCTTTATTTATCCAAGCGACTGATTTTTCTTGGCATTGAGCAAGTCCACAGGATTCAGATTATTTGTTTTGAACCGCGGAGGCGCAGAGTGGTATTTTATGTGTCGTCATTGCGAGGAGCGATAGCGACGTGGCAATCTCCTGTCAGTTTGGCTATTGATTGCCGCGCTTTGCTCGCAATGACGATTTGTTCCAACACAGTAGCCCGGATGAAATGAAATGGAATCCGGGATGTATAAATGCATTTCCCGGATTACGCTTCGCTTCATCCGGGCTACTGTGACGAGGTTGCCACAACATCAATACCACTCTGCACCTCCGCGCCTCTGCGGTTAATTTCTCTATTTATACAAAGAGAATTTCTAAGCTTCTCTTGCACTGACTGAGCCACCAGCCTTTGAATCAGTATCCCGGGCCTGCTCCAGCCCTTCACTCATCAGCGGTTTCAGCGTTGTCAGCAATGATTTGAACAGTAAGGTATTCTCAGCTTCCTCTGCTGCAAGCAGTTCTTTCATGTGCTGGCGTTGGGTCGGCATCGCAAAACAGGCCGGACAGGAATCGGCAATCACGGGCAGCTTGTTCATTTCGGCAAAGTCCCTGGTCATGCGCTCACGCACGTATACCAGTGGTCGGATAATTCGCAGGTCGCCTTCGTCGTTAACATAGTGTGCCTTCATGGTTTTCAGCTTGCCACCGTGAAAGGCTGACATCAGGAAGCTTTCTGCGAGATCATCAAGGTGCTGTGCCAGTGCGATCACATTGAAACCCTTGCTACGTGCCGTGTTATACATCACGCCGCGCTTGATGCGTGAGCAAAAAGCACAGTACGAATTACGGCCCATGTGTTCCTTTGCCATGTCCATGATGGGTTCGCGTCGATAGTGGTACTCAACACCAAGGGCTTCGAGATAGGGAATCATCGGTGATGGATCGAAATCACCGGCCATGGGATCAACCGTCATCGCGCCGAGATCGAATTTCACCGGGGCGCGCTGCTGGAAATAATGCAGAATATGTAACAGTGATAACGAATCCTTGCCGCCGGAGAGACCGAGCAGGATACGATCACCGTTGCGAATCATGTTGAAATCGCCGATCGCGCGCCCGGTAAGTGTGGACAGGTTTCTTGAAGGTTTTACAAAATCAGTCATAGCCACGCAATATTGCCACAACTGGCAGCATTTACGCTAAAGTCCGCCCCATGTTTCTGGACCTGAGCCCAATACAGATATTACTGGTCGCCCTGCTTTTTATCTGGGCCGGTTTCGTGCGTTCGGGACTCGGATTTGGTGGAGCTGCGCTCGGATTGCCACTGATGCTGTTTATTGATCCGGATCCGCTGACCTGGCTGCCGATTATCGGCACACACCTGTTGTTCTTCTCCAGCCTGACCTTGCGTACCCGCATGAATAATGTGGACTGGGAATATCTCAAGCAGTCTTCAATCTATATCGTCCCGGCAGCTCTGGTCGGTGTGGTCGGCCTCATCAGTCTGCCGACCCAATGGCTGCTGGTGTTTATCTATTCAATCACCCTGTTCTATGCCCTGATCTGGCTCATGAACTGGGCCATTGAAAGTCACAATCCGATCATGGACAGGTTTCTGCTATCGATCGGTGGTTATGTCGCAGGTACGTCCTTGACCGGTGCGCCACTAATGGTCAGCGTGTTTATGCGTAATGTGTCACAGCAACAGTTACGCAACACACTTTTCGTCTTATGGTTTGCACTGGTGACCATCAAGATGTCGGCGTTCGCGGCACTGGGTATCGAATTGCATACCCTTACCGCGCTGTTGCTGATACCAGTAGCAGCGATCGGTCACGTTGCCGGGCTGAAAACCCATGAAATCATCCTGCAGAATGACCGCATATTCAAACGATGGGTCGGTGGCGGCCTCTTGCTGGTTAGCCTGCTGGGCCTGATGAACCTCTACGTTTCCTGATTTCACCTTGGGAATATTCTTCGTAGCATTTAATGTCCATCTTTAGTTAATTGCTACTGAGTCGTTGTCAGGAATAGCTATGCATCCATGCCGCTCATATTTATCTCCTGACGGTTAAATACGACTGGTTATTCCCTTTTTAACTGCGTATCTATTGCCTTTACCAGGCTGTTATCGAGTGGATCCATGTTACTTCTGTAATTTGCAACCAGTTGTCCATCTCTATCAATCAGGTACTTATGAAAATTCCAGCTTGGATACACACCTGATACTTCACCCAACTGCCTGTAAAAAGGATCTGCGTTCTTTTCGGTTACACGTGTCTTGGCGAACATCGGGAAGTCGACCGCATAAGTCAGCCTGCAAAATGCCTGGATTTCCTTTTCAGTACCCGGTTCCTGGTTACCGAAATCATTGGAAGGAAAGCCGAGTACAACAAGGCCGTCATCCCTGTACTGGCTGTATAGCTTTTCGAGTGAATCATACTGATCCGTATAAGCACAGCGGCTTGCAGTATTGACAACAAGTAAAACCTTACCTTGATATTTCTCACACAAGTTAACGACTTCTTTATCGTTTAATGTACGGATGTTGAAATCCAGTAATGGCGAACACTCCTTTGCATGCGCCTGGATATTCATTAACAGGAAGATGGTTACTATAAATATGCGCATATCACTACGCCTCAAATGGTTTAATCAAAATGGTAAATTGTCGAGAGAGGTGAATTTGGAAACCCCGGCGGGTAATTTTCTCAAACGGCGCACGCCCTCGCCTCCGGTCCATATGTCTACATCATCCGGAATCAGCTGCCGAAGTTCACCAAGGTGAGAACGTATGTTCTTGTATTGATACGCGCCACTAAAAGTTATTCCAACGGTATCTGCCTGAAAGCGATTGACCGCATGGCTGATCTGTTCCATGGGGACTTCGCTACCGAGGTTGATCGTTGTTATGCCCCGGGAAGATAGCAAGGCTGCGACCATCAAAAGTCCCAGGTTATGTTCTTCTCCCGGTAAAGTGGCAAGCAATACGCGAGGTTTCTTCGTTTTGGCATTGCTTTTCGATACTTCCGTATTAAGAAAACGTATGAGTTGCTGAGTAAGAAAATGCTCTTCGAAGATCTGTAACTGTCCACTGGCCCAGCGTTCACCAACAGCAACAAGTAATGGTGAAATCACCTCGTTAATAAAGCTTTCCATGCCGAGGTCCTGTAACGAAGTATTCAAATACTTCTCGACCGCGACACCGTCTGCTGCGCAAACAGCATCGATGATTCCATTAACAGTGTCGCTTAACTCAGTGTCTTCGGCTGCTGCAATATTATTTTCAATCAGATCCAGTTCATCTTCAGACAGAGGTAACAGTTTTCCTGGTCGCATACCCTGGTCGAGCAGGCGTCGTATGCGTTGAAGACGCCTGAGCTGATCTTCGGGATAGAGTCGCTCGCCCTTGTCATTCCTGTGTGGATTCGGAAAACCATAGCGGCGTTCCCACACCCGCAGGGTGTCACGGCCAACACCTGTATCCCGCTCTACAGCCCCGATTGGGTAAAGATTTTGATCTGCCATGATAAGAAATACCTTAATTCATTATGGTTAATAATAACATATTTTGTCCTAGACAAAAGTATTTTTTTCCATATAATGTAAATCACAGGCATTCAGTATCAGCCACCTTTGTACCTTTATTGGAGAAGAGCCATGAGTGAGAACGAGCTGCAGATTCCAGTCGTATCCGCTAGCCAGTTACATGCGTTAAAGCTGAAGCCGATTGCACGTTATATCTACTGAGGTTAGTTCCTTGCCTTGGTCCTGCCGTCATCCAACCTCCAAACAATCCCCTGATTCTGGATGCCGGTTTCGAGACCGCCGGAGAGTGCCAAAGCTCTCCGGTTTTTTTTAATATTGAGAATAGATGGTGAAACACAAATCGCAAAAGTTTGAAAAAGCAGCTACCACTGGTGAACGTCTTCCCTGCCGTGGTTGTACTCGAAATTGCACTTTATACGACAAGTGCGAGGGCAAGCCATGGCGATTGTACAAGATCAAATCTTGATCACTTCTGGAGTTAACGATGAGAGTAATAACATTTGACCCGGTTTCAATGAATATCGTCATGGATGTCGAAACTGCGCCCTTTCTGATCGAAGGAAGCGGCCCTGATGCTCTCAAAATAGTGTTTGAGACAGAAGAAAACAAATCCAGGTATCTGAAAATCCCGTTGTATGCTGCAAATAGCACGCTTTTAGCAGCATATGCCGAATATGCAGACACAGATTTTACAGCTACGATTAACTCATCAAACCATTAGAAATGTAACAGCGATGAAATTAACTATTTTTTATGACAGTCAATGCCCGTTATGCAGCGCTGAGATCAACCAGCTTCGCTTGCTCGATCTCAATGACAGGCTTCGGTTCGAAGATCTGCATGCGCCTGACTTCATGAAACGTTTTCCATATATCGATCCGGTTCATGCAAACAGGATATTGCATGGTCAGCTGGAAAACGGGCAGATGATATTTGGCCTGGATGTAACCTGTCGTGCCTGGGCTGCAGTCGGCAAGCACCGCTGGCTTGCCATCTTGAGGTGGCCTGTTATTCGCCGGATTGCGGATCTCTGCTATCTGTTTTTTGCACGTTACAGACATGTAATATCAAGGTTTGTTGCCAGCGGGATTAAGAACAGACCAGATTGTGCTCAATGCCAGGGGCCTGGCTGGTCAGCTTCGGAAGCGAAAAATGATACCCGTCGCTGAGCAATCGTATCATCGTGCGAATATAATCTTCACAGAAGATTCATGTATATTTGACACTTTTTTCACGTGCCGAGTGTTAAGTTGAAATATGAACAAGATTTATGACAGTTATCGTTAATATAATCACATGGCAATCAACAACAATCCAGTCATTTTGTTAGTCGAGGATCATGCCGACATTGCTGACATGGTGTGTGCCTATCTTGAAAACCGTGGATTTACGGTCGATTATGCATCCGATGGTATTACCGGCCTGCACCTGGCTGTGACAAATGATTATGATGCTATTGTGCTTGATCTCATGCTGCCGGGCATGGATGGCCTCGAGGTCTGTAATAAACTGCGTAACGAAGCACGACGTGACACTCCAGTAATCATGTTAACCGCGCGTGATACCCTGGATGACAAGATATCAGGGCTTGAAACCGGTGCAGATGATTACCTGATCAAACCGTTTGCTATCCAGGAGCTGGAAGCACGAATTCATTCAATAATAAGGCGTCATTCCGGGGAGGTTGCTCGTGAAATTCTGAGTGTGGGAGACCTCGTGCTTGATACCGCCACACTTAAAGTTGAACGTGCCGGTAAGCAGCTCAATATGACACCAATTGGACTGAAAATATTAACTATATTGATGCGTTCTACACCTACTGTAGTGAGCCGCCGCGAACTGGAACGGCAGGTATGGGGAGATATATTGCCCGACAGCGATACACTGCGCAGCCATCTCTATAATCTTCGCAAGGTTATCGATAAACCCTTCGACAAACAGCTCTTGCATACTATCCAGGGTACGGGATACAAGATCTTTGACAATGATGCAGCCAACTAGTGGACTGATTAAAAAAGTCAATCGGGCTTTTATACTTCAGGCTGCTTTCATAAGCATTGCTGCGTTGCTAAGCGTATTTTTTGCAAGAATAGTACTGGAAGAAATCCTGATTAATCAGGCTATAAAGGAAGAAGCCGACTATTTCTGGCAAGAATATGAAAAAAATAACAGCTTCCCGCTACCCGATACACTGAATCTAACGGGTTATTTTGACACTAACCGCCTGCCTGAATCGATTAAAGAAAATCTCATCACAACAACAGGATTTCATTCTTACGAAGAAGATGAATATATTTTATATATAACTGAGCAGAACCAGAAAAAACTGTACCTGCTTTACTATCGTGGGCAGGTTGATGCGCTGGTAGCTTATTATGGCCTTGTGCCGCTCGCTTTTGTTCTGGTATTACTCTATGTTTCGCTCTGGTTCACTTACCGTTTCAGCAAACGCATGGTGTCTCCGGTAAGCTGGCTGGCCAACCGGGTGAACCAGATCGACTTCAGCTCTAACAAGCCCGTAACGCTTGATCTCAACGAAAGTCCTATTGATCCTGATGATGAAATCCGGGTCCTGGCTGAATCAATTGTGAATTTTGGCCATAGGCTTGACCAGTTCATCGAAAGGGAACGGAATTTCACGCGTGATGCCAGTCATGAACTCAGAAGTCCGCTGACTGTCATTCGAATAGCTGCTGATATGCTCATGTCTGAACAAGATCTAACCCCTGCTCCCAGAAACAGTGTAATAAAAATAAAACGAGCAGTTGATGATATGGAAGATTTGACTGAAGCATTTCTGCTTCTTGCCCGCGAGTCTGACAATGCATTATCAATGGATGAGGTCTGCATCAATGAGGTCATTAAAGAAGAATTACTGAGAGCAGAAGAACTCAATAGAGATAAAAAACTCCCGATTGAGTTCATAGAACAAAGTCGACTTTGTATAAAAGCATCAGACAAGGTGCTGTCCATCCTGCTTGGTAATCTGATACGCAACGCGATTCTTTATACCGAGAATGGTGAGATCGCGATTACGTTGACGGACAACGCCTTTATCATTCAGGACAGTGGTATTGGCATTGAAAAAGACAAGTTAGACATGATATTCAGCCCCCACTATCGAGGTGACAATTCCTCCCCCGTCGGTTACGGCGTTGGTTTAACCATCGTAAAACGACTCTCAGATCGTTTTAACTGGCCACTGACCGTATACAGTGAACCGGGTATTGGAACACGCATAGAAGTAATGTTTATTTCATCAAACTGATCTTGAAAGTCGACATTGACAAAGTAGGACAATCGTATTATTTTTCTAATCTCAAAAATCAGACGAATGTCTGAATAAATTACAAACGAGGCCACACATGAGCACACCCGACCTGTTTACTGCTGTAGAAATTGGAGACCTTCAACTCAAAAACCGCATGGTGATGGCGCCAATGACGCGAAACCGGGCGGCCGAAGGCAATGTGCCTCAGGACATGAATGCCATGTATTATCGCCAGCGTGCCAGTGCTGGCCTGATCATTACCGAAGCCTCGCAGGTATCAGCCGAAGGTATTGGCTACCCTGCTACCCCGGGCATACACAACGAAGAACAGGTAGCGGGCTGGCGCAAGGTGACGAACGCCGTGCACGAGGAAGGCGGTCGAATTTTTCTGCAGTTGTGGTATTGCGGACGGATCTCCCACCCTGATCTGTTACCGGATAATCAAACCCCGGTAGCACCTTCTGCGATTCAACCGGAAGGTGAAGCAGTGACCTTTGAAGGTATGAAGCCATTCATTACACCGCGAGCATTGCAAACCGATGAGATCGCAGGGATTGTCGATCAGTACCGGCAGGCTGCAGCATTAGCTAAACAGGCTGGCTTTGATGGTGTCGAAGTCCATGCGGCGAATGGTTATCTTCTCGATCAGTTTTTGCGTGATGGTTCAAATCAGCGCACCGACGAATACGGTGGTAATCCCGAGAATCGCATGCGCCTGCTAAATGCAGTGCTGGATGCTGTGTGTGAAACCTGGCCAGCTAATCGTGTTGGTGTGCGTTTCTCACCGGAGAACAGTTTCAATTCGATGTCTGACTCGAATCCACTTGAGCATTTCACCTATTTTATCAGCCAGTTGAATGGCCGCGGGCTGGCATACCTGCATGTGCTTGAAGGTGACATGATGACGCAATCACGCCAACTCAGCTATCGTGCGCTGCGTGACGCCTACTCCGGCATATATATCGCCAATTGCGGTTACGATAAGGATCGCGGGCAGGCATCAATTGCTAACGGCGACAGCGACCTGATCGCGTATGGCGTGCCGTTCCTCGCTAATCCGGATCTTGTGTATCGTTATCAGAATAATCTTGAATTGAACGAAGCGAACCAGGATACGTTTTATGGCGGTGATGAAACCGGCTATACCGACTATCCGTTTATCGAAGAAAGTGAAGTTCGACTAGCCTGAAACCTGTCAGGCGACTGGCCGAACTCAGTCGTCGGTCAGTTCCCTGACTAACTGATCCCACTCCTCTTCGAGGCTCATGTCCTCCGGAAAAACCGTACCGGCATGATGATGCCAGTACTGTGCGTTCCAGTTATCGCCTTCCTTACGATGCAGGTAAGCATGTATACGCGCAGACATGACATCGTGGAGCTCCTGGATGATTTCATGCGCGGTATCCCAGTCTTCGTTGGCTGCATGCCATAGAGCCTGCAGTCCAGTACCAATGCCTACTGGACAGGCTTTGTCATCCAGGCTGCCAATGAACTCTTGATATATCATCGTGACTGTTACCAGGTTAGTGTGCGTGAATCAGTTGTAAAGAGTTTACCGAACACGAGATCAGCATCGCCACTCTTGATACCCTTGAGCAAGGATGTCGGATCAATGCCGTAATGCGTCATACAATGACCACAGGCTATCACAGTTGCGCCCTTACTCATCAAGATAGCCATCTGATCTCTGGCTTCGGCACCATCTGGATTAGTGGCAACCGCGCCGGTCACGGCTTTGTCATTCAGAAAAACGGTAACATCATGACCGCGTTTCAATGCCTTACTTGCAAATACAAGCGCCATTTCCGTTCTATGTTCTTTTACATCTGATGTCAGATTAATAAACAATGCATCCAGCTTTTCAGCCTGAACATTAAATACAAAAGCGGTTATCACAGCAGCTATTGAGTAACGTAGCAATCTGATCATTTATTATTCCTTACGGGTTTCAGTTATCAACCCCAATATTATTGCACCAGCACAAGTACGGGTACCTGATGTGCATCAACTCATATAAAGGTCTTATACCAGTCCGGAAAATCTATGATGGAATCCAGTACAGCATCCGGCTTGATGCCAAGTTCGAGGTCGCTATTCTGGTATTTTCCGGTACGCACAAGTACAGCATGTAAGCCTGCTTTTTGTGCACCTTCGATATCGCCACGAATGTCATCACCAATCATCACGGTTTTATCAGCTTCGTTGTCGAGGATGTCGAGCGCGGCCTTGAAAAAAGCATCGGCGGGTTTACCCAGTACTACCGGTTCTACCTCGGCAGCATGGGACAGTGCCATGACAAACGGTGCCACATCGAGTTGCAGACCTTCATCGGTCATCCAGTAACGCGTCATACCAAGTGCAACCAATTGCGGCTTCGGTACGTTCATCAGCAACCTGAATGCCTGGTTAAGTGTGTCGAAATCCCAGGCTTTACCCAGGTCACCAATCACAACTGCACCTGGGGTGTCATTTCCAGGAATCCAGAGGGGTAATGAAGAGAATTCAGTTCGGGTAATATCCGGTACGAATAAGGCAACAGGCCTGTCCTTTAACCGGGTACTTAGCCAGCGTACAGCAGCTAGCGGTGGCGTCAGAATATGCTCTTCACTGGTTTCGATGCCAAAACCTGCGAGCTTTTTGACCAGCGCATGGCGTGGTTTGGAAGAGGTGTTGGTAACAAACAGGTGCGGAATGTTCTCGCAGGCAACCCATCGTGCCACTTCTGCTGCGCCCGGAATGGCTTCACCGGCCTGGTAGAAGACACCATCAAGATCAAACAATACGGCCATAACCTGGTTGATTCCTTAGCTGTTTATTCAAAGACTCCGAACGTATTCGATCATGCGCTCGCGCGTTGGCGCATCGGGTAATCGCCCGTAGGCAGCGCCCATATTTTCTCGTAAGTGTTGCAGTTGTGATGTGGCAGGAATGGCACAGGTCACCGCGGGATGAGAAATGATGAACTTGAGAAAAAATTGCGCCCAGTTGGTACAGTCGATTTCACTGGCCCAGGTCGGCAAGCGGTAACTTTCAAAGCGATCAAACAAACCACCGCGTTGGAAAGGTCGATTGATGATAACGGCAATGCCCTTCTCCTGTGCCAGTGGTAGCAAAGTCTGCTCGGCTTCGCGATCAAGTATGTTGTAGGTAAATTGCACGAAATCCAGTTGCTCATGCTGCATGATGCTGATGAGTTCATCATGCCGGCGTCCGTGAGACGTGGTGACACCAATGTAGCGAATCTCGCCTTCCTCTTTCATCTCACGCAGCGTTGGCAGATGCGTTTTCCAGTCAAGCAGATTATGCACCTGCATCAGGTCGAGTCGTGGCAAGCCCCATAATTCCATCGACTCCTCCATTTGCAGGAATCCCTGGCGGTGACCCCGGGTCCAGACCTTTGTCGCCGAGAACAGATCATCATGTTGATCGATATGTTTGAGACTTTTACCGATTACTTCCTGTGCTACGCCGTACATGGGTGATGAATCCAGCATGCCCCCACCGAGCTGCAGGAATTCACGCATGATAGCTTCGCGGCTTGAGAGTTGATCCTGGTCATCAACATCAATCGCGAAGGTCAGCCATGAACCAAGACCGACAGCGGGTATTTTTTCACCCGTGGATGGGATACTACGGAGGTGCCTGCCAGAAGAGATTGCGGGCACATCAAAACTGATGCCAAGCATGGCAAGACAGCTAATAAATTGACGCCGGTTGATTGACATGGTTATTGCCTGTGGCAGTCAAGTGACTGGTTTATTGTACCAATTTAGTACCTTATCAACATATTACAGAGTAACTTCTATATGTAGGGTGGGCACTGCCCACCCTGCTCCATGTATTCAGGATAAACGTGGATGTGGCCATCGAATTATCAACAGATTTGCACATCCTGAACCTGTCGAAGGATGCATAACAACAATGCAGTGAACTTAAGTATCTCTTCCAAGTACCATATCAATAAATAAACGATATTGCCCCGGCTCCCTGTCCCTGAATGTCACAAACGGTGCATGTGTGTCCGGTTGCTCCGGATCGATCTCAACGCCCCACATGGGTTTTGCACTGGTCGGTATCATCGAATAACGCACATCAATGACAAGGTTTGGTTGCTCAGCCGAGGTCGCGGTAAAACCGTCCGAGAAATAATCAAAGCGCTGGATGTCCCGATATTGTTGACTTGAAGCATCCAGTTGCGGATAGGCGTCATTCATTACCAGGGCCGGTACAGAAGTTCCCGGGTAAATCTTGTTGTTGAACGCCGTATTGACTGCATCTATGTAATACACCTCATCATGCAGGTACACGGTTCGCCATAACAGTACGTTGCCAAATGTTGGCTTGACCACGTGGCGCTGAACTTCATGACCACGTGAAGAAGCCAGCGCAGTCATGGCCTTATAAGCGGCTTGTGATTGCGCATAACTGAATGCCAGGTAAAACACGCATAGGCCAAGACCGATGCGCGTCGCATTTGTCCATTGGCGTTTTATTGCAAACACGAGTGCAACGATCAATATGCCGGAGAAGAGCGGATCGATAATGGAAACCAGGCTCCAGGCAATGCGATCATCATAAAACGGCCAGTACAGATAGGTGCCGTAACTGGTAAAGGCATCGAGAACACCACTGAGCATGTAACCCAGAAAGGCGTAATAGTACATTCGCCTGAACGACAAGTCAGTCGAGGAAAACAGCCGGGTAAGCAACCAGATCAAACCGGCTGCTATCAGGGCACCGAGCGGAATGAAAATCAGGGCGTGTGTGAAATGGCGATGAAATTCGAGATTGAGTAAGGGGTCGCTGCCGGAACGGATGAGTATGTCGGCATCTGCAAGGATGCCAGCGAAGCTACCCATCCAGGCGGCCTGCTTGATTTCAGCTTTGCGTGCGCCGGAAACGGCAACGGTAGCGCCAAGCAGTCCCTGGGTGACTATGTCCATGTTTTTATAATGACCCGAGTGAGATGATCCGTAGGGTGGGCATTGCCCACCGGGTCGCACGCAATAATACGAGAATGGTGGGCATTGCCCACCCTACGTAAGTATTGAAACAACAATTAGCCAGCTACAGCCTTCTGAATCAAAGGAATCAACGGCTCCGGCAGTTTAATACCACCAGACAGGGCAAATTCATGGCCTTCGTCGCTCATCTTGTTCCATGTTTTCTGGATGATATCAATCCATTTGGCTTCATCGTACTCGGGATGCTTGCCAGCGAATTCGAGCATGTAGTGTTCGATGAATACCAGCGCACTGATATTCTCCAGCAGACGTGTGTCGGCGTTGGTTTTGATGCTTTTCTTCGCGATCGCGGTCTTGACGCGCTCCACGAAGTCTTCGTCATAGCCTGCTTCAGTGATCAGTTCACCCGCGGTATCTGCGTGGAATTTATAAAGGTCCTTGCGCCACTTCAGGTAACCGATACGATCCATCGGGTAAGCATCGCGTGGTGATTTCCAGCGCTGGATATGTTGGGCACGCATGGCGAGCTTCATGGCCTCATCAGCATCCGGCAGGAAGCGATCCAGCATGTCAGACATGCGGTGTGAATATAACAGCTCTTTGGGCCATTCCTTACCGTCAGCAGTTTCCTTGTTTGGATCCTCGCTATTGGCCGCATCAATCAGCTCAATGGCTTTTTCAAAGTTAGACATTACAAACTCCCGGGTAATTGGTTGGTGTTATTCTAGCGAAATATTAAACAGGCAATAAAGCTAATTTCAGTAATGAAATAGCGGGCCAACTGAATCAGGCCAGCTGGTCGTCAGCAATACGATAGCGCGGATCTTCCATCACATTGACTTCAACCAGGTCACCGGCTTTCTTGAGCAACGTACGGCACTCT
>JARFRD010000146.1 GCA_029287435.1 Gammaproteobacteria bacterium | reverse complement strand
GTAATCAATTGTCCCACCCGGGAATAAACCGGTCCAGCCTCAAGGCCGACCATTGTCTTTAACTTGCCCACGTCCACACCAATAAACGCATAAACACCGCCAGCGATTACCAGACCCAGCGTAGAACCAATCAGAGCGTTCCTGAATGTGTTGCTCTTTTTGGGTTGATCCGTTGACATGGTTTCCAGTTCCCAGACCTGGGTGGATGTGGCTGCCTTGCTTTTCTTTTCTGGACCTTTCTTTTCCTTGCTTATCTTCTTTGCTCTTTTTTCTTTTTGTGGCTTGTTAACAGGCACTGAATCCTTGCTGTCGATAACCAGCGTCATGTTATCGACAGCTGCCTGATCGATAATTGTTTTATCCATGACTGTTTTATCCGCAGAGGAAGCACTCATAATTTGCGTCGCATGCGCTGCAGGTTTTCCTGCTGTGATGTTGTCGATATCAACAATAATATCGTCACAGTTTGAATAGCGTTGATCGCGCGCTTTGGCCATCATGCGATTCAGCAAAGGCTGATAGGCCGCATATTCGCCGGGTAACAGGGGTACCGGTTCCGAGGCGTGTTTCAGGGCGAGGGCAAGCGGCGTATCTGCACTATAAGGCACTTTGCCCGTTAGCATTTCATAGAACACAACACCCAGGCTGTAGATATCCGAGTAAGGGCCGACTTCTTCGCCTTTGGCCTGTTCCGGACTGATATATCTTGGCGTACCAATGATCAGGCCCGCCTGTGTCATTTGTGTGGCTGATGCATCGATTGAACGTGCGACACCGAAATCCATGAGCACAACAGAGCCATCTGTGCGAAACATGATGTTGTCGGGCTTTATATCCCGATGAACAATATTCTTCTCGTGTGCGACTTTGAGGGCAGTAGCAACCTGCCTGATAATCGATAATGCAGATTGACTATCAACACCTGCTTTTATTTTATCTTTGAGGGTTTGACTATCCGGCAGGAACTCCATCACCAGGTAGTTATGGCCATCATTTTCGCCGACATCGTGAATCGTGATGATATTGGGATGGGTGAGGTTGGCCACGATACGCGCTTCACGTATGAAGCGGTCGTTGTAGTCTGAATCATCTTGCTGTTGACGATTCATGACCTTGATCGCCACTTTTCGATCCAAAGCTTTATGATGCGCCAGGTAAACGCGTGCCATGCCGCCTTTACCGATGACTTTATCGATTACGTAGCCGGGTATTTCCATAAGTCTAAACAGGGGCTAAACGTTAGAGTATGGGCTGGCGTTGATACGCATCCCATTAATTATCAGGTTTATTAAGAATGAGTTTAGACCAATAATCGGATTTCTAGCGGGAAATGCGCGACATAATCCCGAGCACTTGAAATTATATGCCCCTTGACCTACAACACCTGTATTGTTGCGCATTTATAAGGAATGAATCTTGATTAAACTTAAACATATCGTCCATGGTGCCGTGGTTTCTGAAATCGATCTCAACGCGGGCGATTTCACCATTGGCCGCAACCATGGTAATAACTTACAACTGGATGAAGGTGGAGTGAGTGGCGAACACGCCGTGATTACGCTCAATGCCGACCAGTTTCTGCCGGAAATGTATGATATGACGATCAGGGATCTGAATAGTACCAATGGCACTTTCGTGAACAATAATTCTGTTAAAGAACAGAAGCTCGAACATGGCGATATCCTTCGATTTGGTACTTACGAATACAGGGTGTTTGACGACCAGTCAGAGGTGGGCACGCAAACTGAATACCATATACCCGACGACCAGGCATAAACTCATTCAGGATCAGAGTAAAATTATTCACTGTCCCCAATAACCTGAACCTCCGTTTCCAGTTGCTCCATGTCAATCATGCTCGATGAAACCAACTGGAAAACAGCGCTGGAAAAAGGATTTGAATTACAAAGTTCCGGCACCACCGGCGAACCTAAACAACTGTTTCAGACACCGGCGAAGTTAATAGCAGCAAACCAGGTTGCTATTGATGCACAAAACATCACTGCACAGAGTCGAATATTAACCGTCTGCCGCATGACACATGCTGGCGGACTGCTCGCGCAAACCCTGCCTGCATGGAGCATAAACGCTCATGTCGATATCAGGCCGTTTAATGCTTTTACTTTCTGGCGAGATATCAAAGGCTACACGCACACTCATCTCACCCCGATGCATTGCAAACTGTTGATGCAGACAAAGCATTTTAAAACCCTGGATCTGAATGACGTTTTCGTGGCCTGTGGCAGTGACAATGTCAGCTTTGACATGATCGAGGCTTTTGTCGAGCGTGGTGCCACGTTTATGTGTAACTGGGGCATGACTGAGATCGGGCCAATCACGATCAATACGGTTTTTGACTCCATCGAAAAAGTTAACCAGTATCGCGATCAGGCCCTGGCTCACGGCAGCTTACTGGGTGATCGCTATTTTTGTGAATACAGGATTATTGATGATGAGCTCTGGGTGCGGGGTGATGTTTGTATCTACGACGACTGGTTTAACACGCATGACCTGGTTGCTCTTAATGAGCAGGGTGCCATGTACCACCTGGGGCGGCGACAGGTAGAGGGTAACAAGTCCTGATTACAGGGATCGGATGGCTTATTGCGTTGAATGGGAGATCTCTCCCTCTGGTCGAGATGACAAGTAGGGAATTTCGAGCTGACAGTTAAGGGAATTTCGAGCTGACAGTTAGGGGTATTTCGAGATGACAGTTAAGGGAATGACGAGCTGACAGCTTAGGGAATAGCGCGATGACAGGTTAGGGAATAACTTGCAGTTCAGGTTTTACTGATCAACATGCCCGTCCAGTTCCTTGTCCAGATTGAGAACGGCCAGGATAAATGGCTCATCCTTGTTTTCCTTGCAATACTTTTGAAGCCAGGTGTCGTGAGCTGAAGGATCAGTATTGGTCGCACGGCCTTTTGCAATATTTGCCCTGGTAATGAAGCCGCTGACCCACATTCTGTATTGTTCGGCTTTGTTCGCATCAGTGATATCCGACAGGTATACGCCGCAAGTCTGTTCATAGACACCATAGGCAGTGAAACCGGTTTGTTCGGCGGATGCTGACAATGAAACCAGTAACAGGGTGGCGGGTAGTAATATTTTTTTCATGGTGTGCAGTCGGTTGTGTGTGGATTTACGTAGATTACACTAATCGATAAGACGTGTCTGAAGTTCCTGGGATCAGGCTGTATTGCTTCGGTTGGGAGATCTCTCCCTTCGGTCGAGATGACAGGAAGAGGGGTCGAGATGACAGGAAGAGAGGTCGAGATGACATGAAGAGGATCGAGGCGAGATGAAGAGGGTCGAGATGACAGGAAGAGGGGTCGAGATGACAGGATCGAGGCGAGATGAAGAGGACCGAGACGAGATGGAGAGGTTCTAGATGACATGGAGAGGTTGGGGTGGCATGAAGGGGTTGAGATGCCATCAGAAGTGCCAGGATAACGAGAGACTTCTCTAAAAGTGACATTTATCACAGACGCTGATGTATTCTCGTGATGAGATGATTGACCTATTTCCAGGCGGACATCGAACTACGCTACATTAGCGTCGTCGTATCAGTTAGATATTCAATAGATACAGATATTTGATATATCTGTTCAGACTCCAGGCGTTCAGGTTCCAGGCATGAATAAGTTACACAATCACCGCTCCCCACCCGGACTTGAGCGGCAAATACTTAAAAAAATACCGAAGTATCTGCTCGCGAGTATCTGTATACCGCTATTCATGGTGATACTGGTAAGGTTGCCTTTTATTGAAAGCCTGTTCACTCGAACCGCTGAAGAAGTAAGCAAACTTCATACGACGATAGATTTTCTTTCAATTGCGATATTTATTTCGGTGTTACCCATCCTGCTTACGCTGACTATTGGTTGCGTCATCGTCGTGTTAATGAAAGGTCCGGGTTATGTTGCTGATGCCTACGAGCTTGATGATGCAGATAAACCGGATAAAGATGAGAAACGCAAATAAGCGAGCAAAATTAACCTCCAGGGCACTGCTGGCGCATGTCATCACCGCGTTGTTCGTTGAGTTATCACGCGCCCCGTCGTAGACTTTCATCTGCTCAATACCGAGATGCGTTTTGCAGCTGACTTCACCAGGGAGACATGCAATTGATAAAACTCAAAGTCAACGGAAAACCCGTCGAGATTGATGTTGATGATTCCACACCCTTGCTTTGGGTGTTGCGCGAACAACTGGATTTAACAGGCACCAAGTACGCTTGCGGCATTGGCCTGTGTGGTAGCTGCACGGTACATATAGATGGTAACGCCGTGCGTTCCTGCACGCTACCCGTATCTTCACTCAAAGCCTCAGATAACATTGTTACCATCGAGGGCCTGTCTGCCGATAGCAGTCATCCTGTGCAGCAAGCCTGGAAACAACTCGACGTACCGCAGTGCGGCTACTGTCAGCCCGGCATGATTATGTCGGCAGCCGCGCTGCTGGAAAGCAACCCTGAACCTACAGATACCGATATCGATGCCAACATCACCAACATCTGCCGTTGTGGCACGTTCAACCGCGTTCGCAAGGGTATACACCTGGCTGTCGAAATCAAGCAAAGCGCATATGCTAAAAACAAGGGCGGTGATGCATCATGAAAAAAGAACGCATCAATGTTTCCCGCCGCGAATTTATTGTTAGCACCACGGTCATCGGCACCGGTTTGTCACTGGGCCTGACTTTGCCTGTTGCGAGTCGCGCGGCAGTTGATGCTGGTGCAGCTGCGCCCGCTTTATCCACCCCCGAAGTCAATGCCTGGGTTGTGATTCAGGAAGACGACACCGTAGTTATACGTATCGCACGCTCTGAAATGGGCCAGGGCACGCTGACCGGGCTGGCACAGCTGGTCGCGGAAGAGCTCGAATGCGACTGGTCCAGAGTCACCACGGAATATCCCAGCCCCGGAGAGAATCTAAAGCGTGACAAGGTATGGCGCAGTTTCTCCACCGGCGGCAGCCGGGGCATTCGTGGCAGTCACGACTATGTACGCAAGGGCGGTGCGGTTGCGCGCCACATGTTGATCGAAGCTGCGGCAGAACAATGGGATGTGCCAATTGAAGAATGCACCGCCGCCAACAGTGTGATTACGCATAAACCCAGCGGACGAACAACCACTTACGGCAAGGTTGCGACATTGGCAGCCGAGCTGTTTCCACCCGAGCAGGTTGAACTCAAGGATCCGAAAGACTGGAAGCTGATCGGCCAGCCGATCAAGCGTCTGGATACCGAGGATAAACTCAATGGAAAACAGGTCTTCGGTACCGATCTACAGCTGCCGGGTATGCTTAATGCGTCGATAAAGGCATGCCCGATATTTGGCGGCAAGCTCATGTCGTTTGATGCTTCGAAAGTCAGCAAGATGCCGGGGGTACGCAAGGTAGTCGCTGTTGAAGATTATGCTGTTGCGGTCGTGGCTGACACCTGGTGGCAGGCAAACAAGGCGCTCGAGGCCTTACCGGTTACCTGGGATAACGGCCCCAACGCCCAACTGAACAGCACCTCGATCGATGCAATGCTGGATGAAGGCTTAACATCTTCGGACAACGTGTTTGTCGAAAACCAGAACGGTGATGTCAGCAAGGCACTTAAGGGTGCGGCGAAGACCGTCGAAGCCACTTACCGCTATCCTTACCAGCACCATGCCACCATGGAACCGATGAATGCGACCGCGCTGTGGAGCAAAGAAAAGTGCGAAGTCTGGTGTCCGACACAAAACGGTGAGGCCGCGCTGGAAGCAGCAGCAGAAGCATCCGGCCTGGCCATTGAACAGTGCGACGTTTATAAAATTCACCTCGGTGGCGGCTTCGGTCGTCGCGGCGCGTTTCATGATTATGTGAAACAGGCAGTCGCTATTGCCAAACAACTACCCGGCATACCGGTGAAATTGCTGTGGTCGCGTGAAGAAGATATGGCACATGGCCATTATCATCCGATAACCATGTGCAAGCTTGCCGGTGGTCTTGATGACAAGGGAAACCTGACGGGTTTACACGTGCGTATTTCCGGGCAATCGATCCTGGCCTCTGCAAGGCCACAATGGCTTGCACCCAACGGCGCCGACAGGGTGACTTTCCAGGGATTTCAGGCCGATGGTGATCATGCCATCAGCTACTCGGTACCGAATTTACTGGTGGAACATGCGATGCGTAATCCACCGGTACCACCCGGATTCTGGCGCGGTGTGAACATCAACCAGAATGCAATTTACCTCGAATGTTTCATTGATGAACTCGCGCATGCCGCAGGTAAAGACCCGCTGGAATTTCGCCGCAAGCTGATGGCTGACCATCCCAGGAGTCTGGCTGTACTCAATGCCGTTGCTGATAAAGCCGGCTGGGGCAAACCGGCTGCTGAAGGTGTGCACCGTGGCCTGGCAGTCGTCAAGACCTTTGCCAGCTATGTGGCGGCCTGTGCTGAAGTGTCCGTTGATTCAAGTGGAAAACTGAAAATTCACCGCATCGTTGCGGCTACTGATCCCGGTTATGCGGTTAATCCGCAACAGATCGAAGCCCAGGTGGAAGGTTCCTTCGTGTTTGGTCTGTCAGCCTTGCTTTACGGTGAATGCACGATCAAGGATGGTGCTGTCGAGCAATCCAATTTCCATGATTATCCGTCGATGCTGATGGAAGAAATGCCGAAAGTAGAAGTGATCGTAATGCCATCGGGTGGTTTCTGGGGTGGCATCGGTGAGCCGACCATTGCTGTTGCCGCACCTGCGGTACTCAATGCTATCTTTGCGGCTACCGGTAAACGCATATACGAGTTCCCGTTAGCCAAGATCAACTTGCGTGACGCCTGATTAATGCAGAGTTACGGCAGCGACCAGGAAGTATTGCAAGCTGCGCATGAGTGGTTGCAGCAGGGCCATGAAGTTGCACTGGTCACGGTATTAAAAACATGGGGCTCATCACCACGTCCAGCGGGCTCACTCATGGTGATGCGTCGTGATGGTGTTCATACCGGTTCAGTATCCGGTGGTTGTGTCGAAGAAGACCTGGTGCAACGCTATCGTGATCAACAACTCAGCGAAAATTATCCGACCCTGGTTGATTACGGCGTAAATCGTGAAGATGCCTCCCGATTCGGTTTACCTTGCGGCGGGCGCCTTGAATTACTGATCGAAAATAACTTAGATATCAGTATATTAAAAGAACTACTTGATACTTTACATGAGTTACAGGCAGTGGTCGCACGTCGTATAAACCTGCACACCGGTGAAGTCACGCTGAAGGCAGTCGATACCGAGCAAGGCTTTGAATATACACCTCACTACGTTAGCAAAGTAATAGGCCCGCGCTGGAGCCTGTTATTGATTGGTGCCGGTCATCTTTCCCGTTATGTATCGCAAATGGCATTGATGCTGGGTTATCGTGTCATCATCTGTGACCCGCGCGAGGAATATGCACAAAACTGGCAGGTGGAAGGCACCGAGTTAACCACGCTGATGCCCGATGATGCCGTGAAGCAATACGCGCAACAACCGCGCAGTATTGTCATCGCATTGACCCATGATCCCAAGCTTGATGATATGGCATTGCTCGATGCACTTGAGTCACCCGCGTTTTATGTCGGTGCGCTAGGTTCCAGGCGCAATAGCGAATTGCGCCGGCAACGGCTCAAGCAACTGGGTATAAGCACTGAGCAACTGCAACGCCTGCATGCACCGGTTGGCCTCGCCATCGGTAGCCATACACCCGCAGAAATCGCCGTGTCGATTCTGGCGGAAATTACCCGGCAACGTAATGCCGTAAGCAATTCTATTAAACGATCGCTTAATGTCGTATGAGTAATGTCGTATGAGTCAGGCTGTTGGCATTCTGCTGGCAGCCGGTCAAAGCACTCGCTTTGGCAGTAACAAGCTGTTACATCCCATCACTGACAACACGCCAATGCTACTGGTCTCTGCGGAAAAGCTCGCCTGTGTTTTACCGGGTTCCATTGTGGTCATCAGCGAAGATCTTGTTTCTTATACAGCGCAACTTGAACAATTGGGACTGCGCGTGGTTGTTAACCATCACGCCGAGCAGGGCATGGGCAGGAGTATTGCCTGCGGCGTTGCTGCCAGCCAGGATGCGAGTGGCTGGTTAATCATGCTCGCGGATATGCCTTACATCAAACCTGAAACCATCCAGCTGCTTGCAGACGCGCTTACTGATAGCAATCGAATCATTGCGCCGATGCTGAAGCAACAACGTGGCCACCCGGTTGGTTTTGGTCTCAGCTATAAAAACGACTTACTCGCCTTGCACAAGGACATGGGTGCGCGCGAGATCATCAGCAACAACCAAAGCCAACTTGAAATCGTTGCTGTCAGTGACTCAGGGGTAATAAAAGATATTGATCAGCCGACTGATCTGCTAAGCTGATACACCTTTTTAGTAAAGGGGGTATGTAAAACGCTACGCACGGGCACTCATATAACAATATAACAAAATGCTTATCTTGCCGGTGCGATTAACAAAACCAATCACGTTAATAGCGAAATACAAATTGTTTCTTAGAAGTATCAGACCTAAATTTACACACGATTATTTTCTATCGAATTAATAAGTCGATCTTACCCAGGAGGAGAGGACTACAATGATCAAACGAGCAATACCTTTAATTGCCGCTATGTCGATCGCGCTTGCACCTCAAGCGCAATCGGAGAACATGTTCAGCGGCAAGGCCAAGCCGAACAGTTTCTGGTGGCCGGATGCTGTGGATCTAGGTCCACTGCGTGACCACGATAATGAATCCAATCCATACGGCGATGATTTTGATTACGCCAAGGCTTTCGCCAGTGTCGACATGAAGGCACTGAAAGCGGACATCGAAAAAGCGCTCACCACTTCACAGGACTGGTGGCCGGCAGACTGGGGTCACTATGGCGGCCTGATGATTCGCATGGCATGGCACAGTGCGGGCACCTACCGTGTGCATGATGGTCGTGGTGGTGCCGACGGTGGCCAGCATCGCCTGGAGCCGCTGAACAGCTGGCCTGATAATGCCAATCTCGATAAAGCAAAAAGGCTGATGTGGCCGGTCAAGCAGAAGTACGGCCGTAACGTTTCATGGGCCGATCTGATGATCCTCGCTGGTAATGTGTCACTCGAGTCAATGGGCTTCGAAACCCTGGGCTTCGCCGGCGGACGTACAGACGACTTTGAATCGGACCTGGTCTACTGGGGTCCAGAGACAAAGATGCTCGGTAACGATAAGCGCTACAGCAAAGACGGTAAACTCGAGAAGCCTTTGGCAGCCGTACAGATGGGTCTGATCTACGTAAACCCGGAAGGTCCTAACGGCAGCCTTGATCCACTTGCAGCAGCTAAAGACATGCGTGAATCGTTTGGCCGCATGGCAATGAACGATGAAGAGATCGTGGCTCTGGTCGCTGGTGGTCATACCCTGGGTAAGGCTCACGGTGCGAGTAAAGGTGAATGTGTCGGACCGGAGCCTGCTGCAGCACCGATAGAACAGCAGGGTTTCGGCTGGAAGAACAAGTGCGGTAAAGGCCACTCTGAAGATACGATTACCAGTGGTCTGGAAGGCGCCTGGACACAGACACCGACGACCTGGTCGATACTGTTCTTCGATAACCTGTTCCGCTATGACTGGGAGCAGCAGAAGACGCCTGCCGGTGCGACTGTATGGGTACCAACCGATAAAGCCGCGCATACTACGGTTCCTGATGCCCACGTCAAAGATAAACGCAATCCACCCATGATGCTGACCACTGACCTGGCGCTGAAGGAAGATCCTGGTTTCCGCAAGATCTCCGAACGCTTCTATAAGAACCCGAAAGAGTTCGACCAGGCATTTGCCAAAGCATGGTTCAAGCTGACGCATCGTGACCTCGGACCTCGTAGCCGTTATGTCGGCAGTGAAGTGCCAGAAGAAGTGTTCATCTGGCAGGATCCTGTGCCAGCTGGTGAAAAGATCAGCGATGGCGAAGCCAACAAGCTGAAGAAGCAGATCATGGAGTCCGGCCTGAGCGTAGCTGAACTTGTACGCACTGCCTGGGCATCGGCTTCGACTTATCGCGCTTCAGATATGCGCGGTGGCGCCAACGGTGCACGCGTTCGCCTGGCTCCTCAGAAGGACTGGGAGGCCAACGAACCTGCAGAACTCGCAAAAGTTCTGGGCAAGCTTGAAGAGATCAGAAAGGATTCCGGTAGCAAGATCTCCATGGCTGACATGATCGTGCTCGGTGGTGCTGCAGCAATCGAAAAAGCTGCGCAGGATGCTGGCCACAAGGTTTCAGTTCCGTTCAATTCTGGCCGCGGTGACGCATCACAGGAGATGACTGATGTCGAATCGTTCGCAGTACTGGAGCCGAAAGCTGATGCTTTCCGCAACTACTACAACGATGGTGCATACGGCGGTGAAACCGACATGCTGGTCGAAAAGGCTGACCTGCTTGGTCTGACTGTACCGGAAATGACAGCCCTGATCGGTGGTATGCGTGCCCTGGGTGCGAATGCCGGTGGCTCAACGCATGGCGTGTTCACCGACAAGCCTGGACAGCTGAGCAATGACTTCTTCGTTAACCTGCTCGACATGTCTACCAAGTGGGCACCAGCAAAGACGGAAGGTGTCTATGAAGGTACTGACCGCAGTTCAGGCAAGGTCAAATACACTGCAACCTCTGCTGACCTGGTGTTCGGTTCGAACTCGGAACTGAGAGCGGTTGCAGAAGTGTATGCATCAACCGATGGCAAAGACAAGTTCGTTAACGACTTCGTTGCTGCCTGGACCAAGGTCATGAACGCTGATCGCTTCTAATACAGCTGACCTGACTGACTGAAAAGTCACTGGGCTTTTCAGTCAAGCCGATAAAAGAGCGGCGACGTTAAAACGTCGTCGCTCTTTTTTTATATACCCTTTTTAATAGTTCGTTAAATACGAATAATTAAAATATTTTATTCGTATTTTATTTATGATGTTTTTCCCCATAATTAATCATGTAACCGGATCAAACAACGGTTCAAAGCAACCCAATCAACCAAACAGGGGTGGGGATCATGAGCGAACTTATATTTCTTGCGATTGCTGCAATGGCAGCCGCTTTCAAAGTACTGGCCATCATTATCGGCCTGGTCTGGGCTTACAGGCATCTGCTGTCGGAAGATAGCGCAACACTGAACTATCGCTATACACATGCAGAAATCCCTTACCGACCATGGCACAAACTTAAGTGATATGTGTTCACGGTCTGTGTTTGGCACATGGTAGTATAATCGCGCTGTCTGCTGGCAGGTGGTGCCCGCCAGATATGAATAAGAGGTAATTGATAATGGTTGTTCCGTGCTGGAATACCGGGGTATCACTCAAGGAATTATATGAGTCATGCTGACGCCAGGGTAGGCGCAACCAATCGCGATATGTTATGGCTGGCGCTGATTCCCTCGGGACTGTTCATTGGTCTCGTCTGGGCACTCAGTGCAATTGCTTTACCATGGCAGCTGCAACTGGATTGGGTACCCAGCCTCGGAGTTGGGCTTGACTGGTATATTGATGCCTTATCAGCACAATTCCTGGTATTAATCACCGGCATTGGTACCATGGTGTTCATATACGCCAGTGGCTATATGGCACATGACGCTAATGCAGGGCGTTTCTTTCTACTGCTGCTGCTGTTCATGACTGCAATGGTCGGTGTGGTCAGCGCCGACCATCTTCTGGTTCTGTTTCTATTCTGGGAACTCACCAGCCTGATATCTTTCTTTCTGGTCGGTTTCAAACACACGGATGAACAGGCACGTGCTTCGGCACGCCAGGCATTATTCATTACACTGGGCGGCGGTCTAGCCTTACTGGCAGCATTCATTCTGCTCGCACAAATCACTGGCACATGGTCACTGCAAGCCATTGTTGCATCCGGTCCGGAACTGATCGAAGACCCACGTCTTCCTGCTGTACTGATGCTGTTATTTATTGGATGTTTTACCAAGTCGGCACAGTTCCCGTTTCATTTCTGGCTGCCCAATGCGATGTCAGCACCGACGCCGGCAAGTGCTTACCTGCATTCAGCAACCATGGTGAAGCTTGGTATCTATTTGCTGGCCCGTTTTGATCCAGCATTCAATGAACTCCTGCTTTGGGAAGTATCGCTGATTGGCATCGGTACCATCACTGCTGTGTGGGCGGCGCTACTGGCATTGCGCGAACGCGATCTGAAACGCATCCTGGCGCGTTCGACTGTTTCTGCACTGGGTACTCTGGTGTTGCTGATCGGCTTGCCTAACGAGGAAGCCGCGCTTGCTGTGATTGCTTTTCTGTTTGCCCATGCACTCTACAAAGCTCCGCTGTTTTTTGTTGCCGGCAATATCGATCATGCCACCGGTACCCGCAGCATCGATCATCTCATGGGCTTGCGGCGCCAAATGCCTTTTACCATGGTAGCAGCAATACTCGCGAGCCTGTCCATGGCGGGTCTGCCGCTGTCGTTCGGCTATGTTGCCAAGGATGTGGTCACTACTGCGAAGTCAGGCACGGATTTACTGCAGATAGTGAGTTATGGACTGTTGTTCGTTAATAGTATTGCGGTTGCAGTGGCCGCGGTGGCAGCAATCCGCGTTTTCTGGGGGCCGGCAAACCCGGCGTTCGCCAGGGTGCGCGAGGTGTCGTGGCGTATGCTGTTACCTCCGTTGCTGATTGCAATCGTCGGCCTCGAATTCGAGTTGATGCCTGCATTTACTGATCCACTGTTAGTGGATGCGGCACGTGTCATAGCGCCAGCGGCTGACATTGGTGACCTGAGTGCCGATCACTCGATTGCCACGTTCGTCACGGTTGCCGAGGTGCTGGTTATTGGTCTTGTTCTGTTTTTGTTCTGGGAGCAACTGCACCGTTATCTCGCTGGCCTGGCAAGGCTGGATCATTATGGATGCGCGGCGTTGTTCGAGCGCCTGCTTGCCGGTTTGACGCGTGTTGCAGCCTGGCACACCAAGACTTTGCAGCATGGCAACCTTTCCGGTTACATGCGGCTCACCCTGGTCGTTCTATTATTATTTGGCCTTGGTGCATGGCTGGCCGGTGACGTAGACGGGTCCGGGCTTTGGGCAAGTTCATGGCCCGCCTATGAACAGGGGTGGGCACTTTTAGCGGCTACGGTTCTGATTAGTGCCGGCGCCCTGGCGGCACCCTTTGTCTATGGCCGCCTCGCTCTGCTGATGGTCATCGGCCTGGTCGGTTATGGAAGTGCAGTGCTGTTTTTGTTTGCCGGCGCACCGGATGTGGCATTCACCCAGTTCATGGTCGAGACAGTACTGGTTGTGGTGGCTGCTGCAGTTCTGCCTCACTATGGCGCACCATCAAGATACCCTGAACCCCGCTTGTTGAATGCTGCTGTTGCCGTGGCTGCCGGCATCGCTACCTTCATCCTGTTAGCGCACATGTTCAGTGTGCCCAGTGATCGCAGTCTGGCCGAATGGTTCGCGACGAACAGCCTGCCCGAGGCGCATGGGCGCAACGTCGTCAACGTAATACTGGTCGACTTTCGCGCACTCGATACCTTTGGCGAAATTGCAGTCGTGGCATTTTCAGCGCTGGCTGCCTGGCCGCTGCTACGCACCATGCGCAAGCGCAGGAGAACATCATGACATCGCGTTCAATAATGCTTGAATACGTGGCGCGAAGTGCATACTGGCTTATGCTGCTGGCGTCAGTGTGGATTTTATTACGTGGCCATAATGCGCCCGGCGGTGGTTTCATCGCAGGCCTGATGGCGGTGGCGGCTACTGCGCTGTTGGCCATTGTCTACGACGTAGACAGTGCCCGTCGACGTCTGCCGTTGCAGCCATTACAACTCGCAGTCGCCGGCGTATTACTGGCATTAATCAGTGGTATCCCCGGGGTCTGGGATGACAATGCTTTTCTTACCCACCAGTGGTGGGGCATCGAAGTTGGTAATAACGTGTTCAAGCTGTCAACAGTCATCATCTTCGATGTTGGTGTTTTTGCAGCCGTATGGGGCGCTTTTGCAACATATCTGTTTGCACTGCTGGATACTCAAGGAGAGGTGACATGACGTTGCTGGTACTGTTATCTATTTCGATTGTTGTCGCGGCTGCAGTATACCTGTCGCTGTCGCGCGATCTGTTCCGTGTCGTTATCGGGCTGACGATGCTCGGTGCTGCAACCAACCTGATTGTATTTGCTGCCGGCCGCTTCGCAACGCTGACGCCGCCACTGCTGACCACGGTCGAGGATGCACAGGCCGCAGCAGTTGCCAATCCACTGGTGCAGGCACTGGTACTGACGGCAATTGTAATCAGCTTTGCCTTGCTGTGTTTCGCCCTTGTTCTTGGTGCCCGGCTACGTGCTCAAGCGGGCAATGATGATGTAAAACAAATGCATGCAACCGAACCCGTGGCATGGGATTCGGTCAAGCCACCGGAACTGGAAAACTGATGCTCGTGTTAAGCCCGTTGCTGGTGCCCCTGTTCACTGCAGTCCTCACTGTTCTGTTGCAACGCCATCAGCGCGCGCAACAAGGGGTCAGTATTGCCGGCGCGGTCGTGTTGTTATTGTGCGCATTGTGGTTAGTACAGGAAGTGAGCAGTGTCGGGCGTATCCAGCTTGCTCTCGGTAACTGGCCACTGCCATTTGCGATTGAGTTTGTGGCTGATCGACTGAGTGCGTTGATGGTGATAATTACAGCTGTGCTTGGTCTTGGCGTGCTGGTGTATCAGACGAGTATTGCAGAACCGGCAAGTGAGTCTGCCATGCTACATCCACTGCTGCATGGCTTGCTGGCCGCGGTAGGCGGTGCAGTACTTACTGCCGATTTATTCAACCTCTATGTCTGGTTTGAGTTGATGCTGATCACCGTGCTGGGATTGCTTGTCGTGCAAGACGGTTATCGCCACACGGAAGCGGCGTTCAAATATTTCGCGCTGAACCTGTTGGGTACCTTGCTGTTTCTGGCCACGGTGGCGATGCTCTATGGAACAACCGGTCAACTCAACTTCAGTGCACTGGCTGATGCTGCTCAGCACCCAGAGCTGAAGGCCGTTATTCCGGTCTATGTTGCCATGTTGATGTCAGCCTTCCTGCTCAAGGCCGCCGCATTTCCGTTGTTCTTCTGGCTGCCGGCCAGTTACCATTCACTGCCTGCACCCGTGCTGGCCCTAATTGGCGGGCTGATTACCAAGGTGGGCATATATGTGCTGTTACGCCTGATGGGTGAGGTGTTCATTGATCAACCCGCGGTGTTTTATGAGGCGCTGGGCTGGATAGCAATAGCAACCATGATCAGTGGCGTGCTGGGCGCTGCTTATCATTGGGATTTGCGTCGCATCCTGGCTTTTCATATTGTCAGCCAGATTGGCTATCTGTTACTCGCAGTCGCGCTGGCTACACCCGCTAGCGGACTGGCAGGTGTTTTCTTCATGGTTCACAACATCCTGGCCAAGGCTGCACTGTTTCTTATTGCGGGAATCATGTGGCAGGCAGCGGGTCATTATGACCTGCGCCGCATTGGCGGTTTGTATCCGGCGCGGCCATTACTGGCTGTTCTGTTTCTGATCGCAGGATTCTCACTCGTGGGTATACCGCCATCCTCAGGTTTCTGGGGCAAGTTTCTGCTGGTGCAGGAGTCATTTGTGCAGGGACGCTATTTATGGGGCGGTCTGGCACTGTTTGTAGGCGTACTGACGCTTTACTCTATGGTGAAGATCTGGCTTGAAGGCTTCTGGAAACCACACCCACAGGGTACTGCAGTGACTGCTACAAATCGGCAGCTGACTCCAGCTTATGCTGTGGTACTGGTGCTGGCGCTGTTGTTGCTGGTAACCGGTCTGTATCCGGAGCCATTGATTCAGTATAGCGAAGCAGCCACTAGTATGCTGTGGCAGGAGAGTGCACCATGAACAAGTTACAGGCACTACTGCTGCTGCTCTGGCATTTTGCCAGCACCATGCTGATATCGGCATGGACAACCAGCCGCACCATCCTTGTGTCCAGTGATGCGCCACGACGCGGTTTTGCCCACTTTGCTTATGACGACCTGAATGATGCCGGTGTGGTATTACTTGCTGCAATGGTTACGCTGACGCCAGGAACCAGTACAGTAGATATTGATCCGGAACGTCGCGAACTGTTATTACATGTGCTGGATAGCGAGGATATCGAAACACAATTGAGCGCTATCCGGCGTGACTTCCTGCTACCAATACGCAGCCTGTTTGGAGTACGATCGTGAATCTTGTGTATGCATTTGTGCTGTTACTGGTAGTCGCAGGCATAATTGGCTTTTACCGCTTACTGTCTGGTCCGACCCGAGCTGACCGTGTGATTGCTTTCGATTTGCTGTTTGCTGTTGCCATCGTCATGTGTATCTGTGCTGCCCTGGCAAGTAACAGTACAGCGTTTCTGGATATTGCCATTGGTTTGTCCCTGGTCGGTTTTGTCGCCACGATTGCGTGGGCCCGTCTCATAGATCGACAGCTAACTGAAGAGGAAGATCGCTGATGCTTGCACTGTCAGGATGGATAATGTGTGCACTCGGGATAGTCGTTATCCTGATAGCAGCAATCGGTGTGGCAAGATTGCCGGATGCGTTGTCACGTCAACATGCCGTCACCAAGGCGGGGACTGTAGCCGTTATTTTCTTTGCTGCTGGCGCAGCGATGATTTCACAGGATGCCGCCTGGAGCGGGCGCTTGCTGGTAATAATTGTGCTGTTGTTGTTGACGCTACCGCTGGCATCGCATGCCCTGAGCCGTGCAGCCGCCCGCGAGATGTCTGGCTCGGATGCAAACACGCAGCACTATCGATGAGTATGCTTGCGGCACTGGTGCCAAAATCGCGACTGTACCCTGGAAATTAAAAGCTGCCGCAGGGATTAATTTTTTGACCAGATTCTATTTTAGCCACTCACGCGCTGTTTCGGTTATCGATACTACTGCTGGATGCGATATCCTGCGTTCAACAGATATCGCATAAAACTGCTCGCGGACTTCGTCAGTGCTACCAATAATCTGAACGCCATAATGTTTTGCAACTTCATCGGCGATCGCCGATGGCGCAATGAAAACGCCCGAACCGGCCTGGCCAAAAACCTTCATCAGCGCGCTATCGTCAAATTCACCCACGATACGCGGGTAGATGTGCAAGCCATCCAGCCAACTAAGCAAGCGTGCCTGCACCACGTTGATCTCACTCGGTAACAAAACGGGCGCTCCATGCAGGCTCTGAGGAAAATTCTTACTTAATTTTTTAGCCAGTCGCGGCACAGCCAGGAAACTGATACCGCATTCGCCCAGAAAGTGATTGTAACCACGTACATTCAAACCCGATGGGATCGGACCATCGGCAATCACCATGTCAATTCGATGCAAGGCGAGTTCTCCGAGCAAGTCATCGAGACTGTTTTCCTTGCAAACGATACGTACCGGATTGGGTAGTTTCATCGCTGGCGCCAACAGGCGATATGCGATTGTCTTGGGCACGACTTCCGCTATGCCAACCTTGAACACCATCGGGCGGTCTGAAGGCAGATTATGCAAGGCGTCTTCAAGTTCTCCGCCGAGAGAAAAAATTTCATCGGCATAGCTGAGTACAAGCCGTCCTGTTTCTGTGAGTTCGAGATTACGACCAACCTTGGTGAACAGCTTTTCACCGAGGCTTTCTTCCAGCAAGCTGATTTGCCCGCTAATCGTCTGTGGTGTCAGGTGCAGGCGTTCACTGGCGCGCGCGATACCACCTTGTTTGGCAACCACCCAGAAATAATGCAAATGTTTGTAATTAATCATATTTTCAATCCTTCGTAATATCCGAATTATAGATCAATAATATTCGACTTTTTTAAGTTTTAAAAGCGTCTTATGCTGAGTCTGTGAATAACAACTAATAAAGAGAAATTGACATGCACATTGATATTCAGGCTCGACACTTTTCCCTGACAAAAGCTTTGCGTATGCATACCGAGCGTCGCCTCAAATTTGCATTGAGTACACGCTATGACCACATCAAGCGCATCAAGGTTCGTCTGTCAGACATCAATGGCCCACGTGGTGGCAACGATAAATGCTGTCAGCTGCACGTGGTATTGCCAGGACAGGCAGACGTAGTTATTGAAGAGACCCAGGCGGACCTGTATGCCGCGATTGATCGCGCAGCCGATCGTGCCTGGCACTCAGTGTCGCGCAAACTGGCACGCCTGCGCGCATACAGGCGTAACCGTAGACACGCCGATGTTATGCCAGAACTCTTATTGAAAAGTGAAAGTTACTAACTCGAGGAGTTATCGAACGAGGAGAGATGAAATGAATACACCCATCATGCAAACAACTGGCAGAACACAGGCGAGCGCTATTGCAACCAATGCTGTTCTGCGTAACACCTACTTACTGTTATCGATGACCTTGCTGTTCAGCGCTGTAACAGCTGGCCTGTCGATGGTATTCAAACTACCACACCCCGGTTTACTGCTGACACTAGCGGGCTATTTCGGCCTGTTGTTTGCCACTGCAAGGTTCCGCAACAGCAGCCTGGGGCTGGTGTTTGTTTTTGCCCTTACCGGTTTCATGGGTTACACGCTGGGTCCAATTATGAATTCGTACCTGGCACTGGCCAATGGCGCACAGATTGTAACAACAGCAATGGCAGGTACTGGTGTCATATTCATCGGTCTATCCGGTTATGCACTTGTCAGTCGTAAGGACTTCAGTTTTATGGGTGGCTTCCTCATGGTTGGCATCCTGGTAGGTTTTCTTGCCGGACTGGGTGCAGTGGTATTCGACATGCCGGCTTTATCGCTGGCCGTATCAGCGATGTTTGTGCTGCTGATGTCGGGACTTATTCTGTACGAGACCAGCAATATCATTCACGGCGGTGAAACCAACTACATCATGGCTACCGTGACTTTGTTTGTATCGATCTTCAACCTGTTCACCAGCCTGCTGCATTTGCTGGGCTCCTTCGGCGGACAGGAATAACAACAACACAAATTCCATAGAGAGAGGCTCTTGAACATGAATATACAAAACCTGTTAAACCAGTTTATCGGCTCGGGAGATAACGCGTCGAACACAAACAATGCCACGCAGGGCATCGGTGATACCTTGAACAGGCTGGGAGACAAGCTGCCTGGTGGTCTTGCTGGTGGCGCCGCTGCCGGTGGCATCATGGCTCTGCTAATGAGTAACAAGTCCGCAAGAAAATATGCGGGTAAGGCAGCAAGTTTTGGTGGTGCCGCATTACTCGGTGGACTGGCATACAAGGCTTATTCCAACTGGCAGCACAAT
>JARFRD010000144.1 GCA_029287435.1 Gammaproteobacteria bacterium | reverse complement strand
ATGTGTATAAGAGACAGGGTTTAAGGTGATCATAAGGCACAATATTGACCACGCCGCCATCAATTAGCACTCGATCCTGGTAACTGACTGGCGCAAATACACCTGGTACTGCCATGCTGGCCTGTATCGCCGGTTGTAATTCACCCTGATTGAAAACCACTTCTTCTGCAGTCCAGTAATCTGCAGCTATAGCTGTAAAGGGAATATCGAGTTCTTCGAATGTCGTAGCGTTTATTTGCTTCATAAGCCGCTCGAACAGTCCTTCGGGTTTAAGAAATCCACCTCGCGCCGATTCCAGTGAAAAAACATCCAGCCATTCAAGCAGTTTTTCACGCTTGTTATAGATGTCCAGCCAGCTATCTTTCTTCATCACTGAAAATTCATGCATACGCTCAAGCAGGCTCTGTCCACTTATACCCGAAGCATACAGGGCGCCGACGATCGCCCCCATACTCGTGCCGACAATCATGGATGGCTTCATCCCCATATCATCGAGTGTTTTCAGTACCAACACATGCGCGAAACCGCGAACACCACCGCCGCCGAGAGCTAAACCTATCTTCATTGGGCTGTTTTCTGGTGATCCGCGCCGAGGATTAAATAAACGACGGGTACCACGAATAGCGTTAACAGGGTACCGAAACCCATGCCACCAACGATCACCCAGCCAATGGCTTCACGACCTTCGGCACCGGCACCCGTCGCGATCGCCAGCGGTACTGCGCCCAGGATCATTGCACCCGTGGTCATCAGGATAGGGCGTAGACGCAGTACTGAAGCGTCGATGACAGCATCGAGCTTGTTCTTTCCCTGTTCCTGCAACTGGTTGGCAAATTCCACGATGAGGATACCGTGCTTGGTA
This sequence comes from Gammaproteobacteria bacterium, assembly GCA_029287435.1. Lineage (GTDB taxonomy): Bacteria > Pseudomonadota > Gammaproteobacteria > SZUA-229 > SZUA-229 > JABDQW01. Next base: position 5,810 of record JARFRD010000144.1, on the reverse strand, counting down.
ATCAACCCCACCAGCGTAATCATGCCGATCTGTGTGTAGATATTCATGCTGCCACCGGTGAGATAGGTGGCAGCCAGCGCACCGGCGAAAGCCAACGGTACGCTCAGCAGAATAATGAAGGGATCGATAAAGCTTTCAAACTGGGCGGCCAGAACCAGGTAGATAAAGCACAGTGCCATGGCGAATATCACGTACATGCTTTCACCCGATTGCTTGAACTCGCGAGACATGCCCTTGTAGTCCAGGCGCGTGCCTACGGGTGCAACTTCATCCAGGGTTGTTTCGAGAAAGTCGAGCGCTTCGCCGAGGCTGTAGCCTGGCGCCAGGTTGGCACTGATGGTCGCAGCACGCAGTTTGCCAAAGTGATTGAGTTCTTTGGGTGCAACGGTTTCCTTGATATCGACCAGGTTACTTAATTGCACCATGGTGCCATCTTTACTGCGTACATAAATACGACTGATATCTGCTGGTTGCTTGCGATCTGCATCGAGCACCTGCACGATCACATCGTATTGTTCCGTACCGCGTTTAAACCGTGTTACATCACGCCCGCCCAGCAGTGTTTCCAGCGTCCGACCGACCGTTTCCACATCACTGCCGATGTCCGCGATCTTGTCACGGTTAACTACAACCTTGATCTGTGGTTTATTGAGTTTCAGATCGACATCAACACCGACAAGGCCACTGTTTTGCTGGGCTTTTTCCATCAGCTTGTTGACCACCTGTTCCAGCTCTTCGTAGGAACCACTGGTCTGAATAACGATTTCTACGGCCTTATCAATCGGGCTCTGACCCAATGAAGGTGGATCCATGGCAAATGCCAGTACACCGGGAATACCACCGTACAGCTTGCCTGCAAGTTCACCAGTGACTTCCATTTGAGAGCGTTCACGTTCGGCCCAGTCTTCGAGCAACATAAACTGCAGGGCCTGGGTCACCGTGGGGAAGCCAACGATGGTGAAGAAATTTTCAACTTCGGGTGCTGTCTGGATAACAGCTTCCATCTGTTTGGCATAACGGTCGGTGTATTGCGGTGTCGAACCTTCAGGTGCGATACCGATGGCGAGAATGGTGCCGCGATCTTCCACCGGCGACAGTTCGGATTGCAGCTGGCTGAAGATCGTAATCGCAACCGCGGCTGTAGCAATCACGGCAATGATAATTAACGCCTTGCTGTTTAACGCAAGCTTGAGCAAGCGGCGATAACCATGATTCAGGCTCTCAAGTACTTTTTCACCGAAGTTATAAAACGCGTTATGTTTCTTTTCATGATGCAATAGCTTTGAGCACATCATCGGTGACAGCGTCAATGCAACAAAGCCCGAAACGATAACCGCACCAGCCAGGGTGAGTGCAAATTCAGTGAACAGCTTACCAGTGCGGCCGGTTGAAAAACCCATTGGCGCAAACACAGCAGCAAGGGTGAAGGTCATGGCAAGCACGGCAAACGCGATTTCACGACTGCCTTTGAATGCCGCTTCAACCGAATCCATACCGTTTTCTACATGACGATGAATGTTCTCGAGCATCACAATCGCATCATCGACCACGAGACCAATGGCCAGTACCATGGCAAGCAGGGTGAGTGTGTTGATCGAGTAACCGAAAGCATACATCATGGCAAAGGCGCCAATCAGTGACACCGGAATCGTCACCAGCGGTATCAAGGTGGCCCGTCCCGAGCGCAGGAACAGGAATATAACCAGCACAACCAGGGCCACCGCTTCGAAAATTGTCGTGAATACAGAGTCAACCGAGCGCTCGATAAACAATGAACTGTCATAGGCGATCTCGACTTTCATGCCTTCCGGTAGCTGGGACGATATCCCGGGCAGTTCTTCGCGTACCGTTTGTCCGAGCTCCAGCGGGTTAGCCGTTGACTGTTTCACCATACCCAGCGCAACGGCACTCTGACCGTTATAGCGCGCAAATGTACGTTCATCCTCTGCACCGATTTCGATATCAGCAACATCCGCCAGACGCACAAGGTAACCATCATCATCGCGCAGGATAATGTCGCCGAATTGTTGCGGCGTACGTAAATCGATTTCTGCGCGCACGGTAAATTCGCGATCGTTGCTTTCGATACGGCCGGACGGGATATCAAGATTCTGCTTTCTGAGGGCGGTTTCAACATCCTGCGGATTGAGCGCGTAGGCGGCGAGGCGAGAACTATCGAGCCAGATGCGCATGGCATAACGGCGATTACCAAAGATCATGATATTGGCCACACCATCGAGAGATTCAAGCTGGTCTTTTACGACACGTTCAGCGATATCCGATACTTCCAGTGCACTATGACGGTCACTCGACATAGCCAGCCAGATAACCGGTTCTGCATCGGCTTCGACCTTGGATACGATCGGTTCGTTGACTTCATTGGGCAATTCGCCACGCACGCGGCTGACACGATCGCGCACATCATTGGCTGCGGCATCGGCATCACGCGTTAAGCGAAAACTGATCGTAACCTGGCTGAGTTCATCACGGCTGATCGACGAAATGAAATCAATGCCTTCAATACCCGCGATCGAGTCTTCCAGGATCTGCGTAACCTGGGTTTCAATGATTTGCGCATCAGCGCCCGGATAACTGGTTTCGACGGTAACCGTCGGTGTATCGATGTTCGGGTATTCACGTACTGTGAGGCGGTCATAGGAAATCAAACCGACCAGGATGATCAGCAAGGTCATCACCGTGGCCAGTACCGGCCGGCGAATACTTATATCTGACAGCACCATCGCTTATTCAGCCTCGGTATTTTCTGCAGCTGGTTCAGCCGTAGCGTCACCGAGGTTAACCGGCTGCACCTTGCTGCCTTCCATGATTTTCATCTGCCCGGCCGTGATGACCAGTTGTTCGGCTTCCAGTCCTGTAAGCACTTCCACCATGTCCTGCTGACGTTTGCCAGTGACGACCTCGGTGCGCATTGCTGTACCGTTATCGATGCGGTATACGTACTGCTTGTCGCCGGCAGGCATTAATGCGGCTTCGGGAATCAGCAACGCGCCTTCCTTGCGTTCGAGCACGAGCTCGACCTGGGCAAACAAACCGGGCACGAGCCTGTTATCGTCATTCGCAATTTGTGCACGCACCAGGAAGCTACGGCCACTGGTTTCGACTTCCGGTGCTATCGCATAAACTTCACCACTGAAAGGCTCGCCACGAAATGCATCCACTTTGACATCGACCGTCTGGCCGATCGCCACTTCAGACAGGAACACTTCGGGAATTCGGAACTCGAGCTTGATCGGGTTGTTGTTGATCAGTGTGACGATATCCTGACCGCTGGATAAATAGTCGCCTTCGGAAATGCTGCGCAAACCGATAACGCCATCGAAGGGCGCAACAATGCGCATCTTGTTGAGGCGGGTACGGGCGAGCGCCGTTGATGCCTTGTTCACGCCCAGTTCAGAAATTGCCTGGTCTTCTTCCTGGTCATTACTCAAACCTTTCTTGCGCAGCGAGCTGACACGTTTTCTATTGGCTTCACTCAACTTAAGCCGCGCTTTGGCCTGTGTCAGTTCTGCTTTATAGATGGAATCGTCGAGACTAATGAGTAAATCACCGGCTTTCACCCGCTGGCCTTCGGCAAAATGGATTTTGGTTACCATGCCGGCAAACTCAGGCCGTACAACAATCTCTTCATTGGCCAGAAGACTACCCACAGCAACGATACTGCGTACCAACGGTTGCTGCGAAACCTGCGCAGCCTCAACCGGCATGGCGAAGTCCATCGGCGCAGCCTGTCCGGTTTCAGTGCCTGTACCACCATTTTGCATGTACCAGTAATAACCACCGGCTGCTGCAGCCGCCAACAGGATAATTGCAATCAATGTTCTGGCATTCACAAGTGGATTCCTCGCGGTTCAGCAAAGTAGGAAAGTTGTCTAGCCACAGGTGTTATCTGTGGCTCAAATCTGGTATCCCCGGGAAACAAGGGATTTAAAGTTAACTGGCTTTCTCGTAAGCCGGCCCAAGCATCAGTAACAAGGTTTGCGCATGCTCTGCCGCTTTTATTCCCAGTTCAGTGAGATAACCGCCGTCGATTTGTGTAATCAGGCCTTTCTGATACAGGCGTTTAACGGCTTCAATGGTTTCCGGACTGGCTGTTTTATGAACCTTAATGCCCTGGTAGGTGCTATCGAGCTTGTAGCGAATCAGAACATCAAGCTCGTGAATCTGTTCAGGTGAGTAGGGCATAGTCTGTTCCGCTCAAAAAAGAGGGTTATATACTAATGGTGCTGAGTGATAAATCAACAGCAAAACATAGTGTTTGGGGCGAAGTGACTCTAGGTTTTGAGCATTTCAATGGTATTGCCTTCACTGTCTTCGATATAAATGGATGCGGTACCGTCACGGTGTGGGGTCAGTTCGCCATAATCAGCCGCATTTTCATTTTCAATGGCGATATGCGGTGGATGTTGTCCAGGTATTACGAGGGCGAGATAAGTGTTTTGAAACTTCAACATCGCCCATGTTTCGTCCTGGTAGACAATCTCAATGTTGAATTTACTGCTGTACCAGTCGAGCGCACGCTGGATATCTGTTACCTGGATCGCAACATGGTGTAATGCATCGAGCTGTTCAGTGTTTTCTGTCATAAAGTTTCCTCATGGTTTTACGCGCATCGAGCCAAGTCTAACGCCCAGTGGTCCGCGCGGCACCCACAGGTTCATCAATTCGCCATTTCGCATAATGGTGACATTCACATATTCACCACGTTCACCCTCGGTCGTGGCAGATTTGAGCTCACCCCAGTCAAACAATTGCTGATCACCGTAACTCAAAATCAGGTCGCCGTCTCGCATGCCGGCCTGTTCGGCGGGTGATCCCAGCATCACCGAGGTAGCGCGTACACGGTTAGCCTGTCCGGACGCGTATAAATAGGCGTCGTAGGCATCTTCACCGATTTCCTCCCGGATACTGAAGTCTTGCTGGTTGAGCTCATCGAGTTCACGCATATACTGGCTCGTGCCCAGGTAACCATCGCGCGAAGCACGGTCACTCAGTTCGAGTTTCTTCATTTCAACCAGGTTCTTGCGACGCACGATATCCGCCGCCAGGGCCGGATCGATGCCGGCCTTGATCAGGTGATCAGTGACCAGGGGTCTGCTCTGCGCGGAGATAGGCGTATCAACCACGGTTTCCAACTCACCGGGCAAAGCACCTGCATTTTCAGTGCTGACTTGCTCCAGGCCGCCCTGTGTCTCAATGACGCTGTTTTCCAGTTCTGCGATACGCGACTTCAAGGCGAAAATTTCCTGCTCGAGCACAGACAGGCGTTCTTTGTCAGTAGCCTTCGAAGGCGCAAACGGATTCGACAGGTTACGTTGCTGTAACACTTCGTCAGCACTGATCGTATCGGTCGTTTGTTCTGAATCATCCTGGTATTTCATCATGGCTATGCCGACAAGGATGCCAAGTGCAAATAAACCCGGGATAAACAGGATCTGCTTGTTCATGAGTATGTTTTACAACAACTGAAATGGTATTGCGAGGCGCTTATTAACGTCATTGCGAGACCAGAAGAACTGTCATTGCGAGGAGCTCATGTTTTTAATGGGCGACGTGGCACTAATTTTGCCCGGAGCAAAATTGAACGCACAAAGTACAGCCCGCAGGACAAATTACATGGATGTAATTTGTAATCTCCTGTCAGTATGGCTATAGATTGCTTCGCTATCGCTCGCAATGACGAAATGTGTTCTTTTTTCTACGTCATTGCGAGGAGGAACGACGAAGCAATCTATTAGCCTCACGACTGCAGATTGCCGCGCTAAGTCTATCCCTGTCTCTTATACACATCT
>JARFRD010000128.1 GCA_029287435.1 Gammaproteobacteria bacterium | reverse complement strand
GCGCAAGGCATCGATTTCCTATATCCAGCGTCGACTTAAAATCGGTTATAACCGGGCAGCTCGAATGATTGAAGAGATGGAAGCCGCGGGTGTTGTGAGTGCGATGCAGTCGAATGGGTCGCGTGAGGTGTTGGCGCCACCACCACCCGAAGCCTGATTAACCGTCTTTTTGTCCAATCTCATCGTTGAATTGGTTTTTGTGATGCTCATGTATAAAACATACACTCCGCTTGCCAAAAACCAATTCGCTTCGATCTTGAACAAAAATCCTGGCTAATCTCAATCAATTATATATTCGTATTATTAATACATGAAAACAAACATAGCCCTAATTCTAATAACACTGTTTTATCCAGCTTTTTCTATCGCAGGTGAAGGCAGGATTTTACTCGATAAATTCCTCACACAGACAAATACGATGTCAGCGAATTTCAAGCAGGTGCTGCAAAGTAGTGAGGGTAATTTACTGCAGGAATCAGAAGGCCAGTTCTATCTGCAACGACCAGGCAAGTTCCGCTGGAACTACACCAGTCCATACCCGCAGGAAATTGTTTCCGATGGTGACAACGTCTGGATCTTCGATGTCGACCTGGAACAGGTGACCGTGCAGAAACAGGCATCCACGCTTAACAATACACCCATGGCTTTAATCGAAAGTCGCGAGAACCTCGAAACAGCGTTTGAAATTATTGAGCGTGGTGAGGATGCAGGTATGCAACGCATTGAGCTCAGAAACAGGAAGCCGGATGCTGATTTCAGTCGCATATTACTCGGACTGGACGAACAGGGATTGCGTTATCTGCAGTTGTTCGATCAGTTTGAACAGACAACCTATATTCATTTTCTGGATCTGGAATCGAATCCAGAGCTGGATGCAGCCATCTTTGAATTCACACCACCTGAAGGAGTTGATGTTTTTGGCGGTGGCTAGGGAATCAGTACAAACTGTTTACACGCCACTCGCGGATCGCATGCGGCCACGAACGCTTGAGCATTTTTTCGGTCAGCAACATATTCTGGGTAAAAGTGGTAACAAGAGCAGTGCGCTACGCCAGTCAATTGAATCCGGCTCTCTGCATTCGATGGTGTTCTGGGGGCCGCCAGGCACTGGCAAAACCACCCTTGCGCGCATCATCGCCAATAGCGCGAATGCGCAATTCCTGAGTATCTCCGCGGTACTATCCGGCGTTAAAGATATTCGCGCAGCAATCGAAAGGGCACGACAGGAACAGGCCTATGGTCATTCAACGATCCTGTTTGTTGACGAAGTCCACCGCTTTAACAAGTCACAACAGGATGCCTTTCTGCCGCATATCGAGGACGGCACCATCTTCTTCATTGGGGCGACGACAGAGAATCCATCGTTTGAGTTGAACAACGCCTTGTTGTCCCGGGTAAAAACCTATGTACTCAAACGGCTGGAACAGGCAGATATTGAACAACTACTCCGGCATGCATTAAGCGATGTTGAAGCAGGGTTGGGTGAACGTGGACTGGTTATCAGCGATGAGCTGCTGCAGGTACTTGCCCAGATTGCTGACGGTGATGCACGACGCGCACTGAATATGCTGGAGATTGCAGCTGACCTCGCACAGGAAATCGATGGCCAACTGGTTATTACCGAAGATATCGTAAAGGATGTCACGGCACAGAGCTTTCGCCGTTTCGATAAGGGTGGCGATTATTTTTATGACCAGATATCAGCGCTGCATAAATCCGTCAGGGGCAGTAACCCCGATGCAGCGCTGTACTGGCTTGCAAGAATGCTCGATGGTGGTTGTGATCCACATTACGTGGCACGCCGTGTGGTCAGGATGGCATCGGAGGATATTGGTAATGCCGATCCGCGTGGTCTCGAGATCGCGTTGAATGCCTGGAATACCTATGATCGTCTGGGTAGTCCTGAGGGTGAACTAGCCATTGCGCAGGCCGTGGCCTACCTCGCGAGCACTGCAAAGAGTAACAGTGTTTATATGGCTTTCGGTGCCGCAATGAAAGATGCACGTACCCTGGGTTCGCTCGAGGTACCCATGCATATCAGGAATGCGCCGACACGGCTGATGAAAGACCTGGGTCATGGCAAAGGTTACCGCTATGCGCATGATGAAGAAGATGCTTTCGCTGCAGGCGAGACTTATTTTCCGGATGACATGGAAGAGAAGATTTATTACGAACCGACAGATCGAGGTCTTGAGATCAAGATAGGCGAGAAGCTGGCAAGGCTGCGTGAACTCAACCGGAAAAATCGAACCAGAACAGATAAATAGTCAGTTGCCTATATGTAATAAAATACTTTAAAAATATATTATAACTATTAGTATATAAAGAAAAAATACACTGATAAATAGTTCTGAATCTACTTCAACTTGATTCCGGATCACGCTGTGAATGATCGTGCATTTTTAGTTATAAAAATTCTCCTGCTCTGTGCTGTTTGTTTAGCGGCCGCTGCATCCGTCATTTACATTTTGAAGGAATGGCTGGGCTTGATCTGAACAACACTACCGTTCGTGCCAGATTGGCAGACAAATCCCCATAATGCGCTATAAATAACAGTGTGTTAACCAGGTACTTGAGGTACGGGATATGCGATATTTTTTCATATCGTTGGTAGTCTGCCTGCTTCATTTACCAGTGACCACAGGGAACGTCCTTGCTGGTAAATACTATCTCTCGGTTCAACCCGTGTTGCCGCCGGATCAGATTGAACAGAGTTACAGGCCACTTGCAAATTACCTGTCCAGAAAAACCGGGCATGATTTTGTTGTTGTCAGCTATCGCAATTTTCTGACTTACTGGGTCAAGATGCAGAAAAGTAAAGACATGCATTTTGTACTCGACGCTGCCCATTTCACTGATTACCGTGTTCAGCGCAAAGACTACAAGGTGCTGGCAAAGTTGCCTGATACCGTGAGTTTTTCAGTTGTAACGTCTGAAGACAACTTTGTGTTCGAGATGGAAGAACTTATATCGAAGAGAATTGCGACCATGCCTTCTCCGGGTATGGGTGCTGTTCGTTTGAATGAAATGTTCCCGAACCCTGTACAGTTGCCGTTCTATATACAATCGAGCAACTCGGTTGAGGCTGTAAACAGGGTGCTTGATGGCTCCGTTGATGCCGCCATTATCCCGAGTCCGCTGGTTGGCAGTTTTGAGGGCCTGAATACCGTTACCTCAACCGAGCCGGTACCGCATATGGCCCTGTCAGCATCGCCTGAAGTGCCGGTAGATATTGCCGATAGTGTCAGACAGGCATTGATAGAAGCCCAGAATACGGAAGAAGGTAAGCAAATGCTGGGTGAGCTTAATGTTGAGTCTTTCGAGGAGGCCAGCCCGGATGCTTATGCTGGCTATGCCGATTTATTAGAGGGTGTGTTCGGATACTAATTTTTTAACTTTTATTATCTATACTTGAATTGTATCCGAACACAACAAGTCAAGTTGGAGTCAAGAATAACAGAATGGACGCAATGACCAGAAAGCACAACAGGATATCCTGCGAAGATTGTCGATTTGAGATCCTCAAGATAAATGGAAAAGAGCCTGGTTCTGAACAAATGCTTGATGGTGATATTGAAAATATCAGTAAAGGCGGTTTCAAGTTTATTACGAGTCAACAATATCAGCTGGATGATCGCATAATTGTCAGGCTGTATTTTGCAGATGGCCGCTCACACGAAACCCTGGGTCGTATCTGTTACTGTAATGATGAAGACCAGGGCAGATATGCTTATGGTTTCAGTATTATTTCCGGCTTTTATTCGCTGGCCTGAATGCCGGCCTGAATACTGCGGGCATCAATTTTCCAGAAATCTGTCCTTGAGTAATGAGATAAACTCATCTTCCCGCATAGGGCGGTTATAGTAATAACCCTGCATTGCATAGATTTCCTTATCAATGAAATAACGCGCATCATCTTCAGTTTCGATGCCCTCGATAACACACTGAAGTTCCATGCGGTCTGCCATGGCTATAATCGCATCAACAATTGCCTTGTTCGCATAACTCTTGTACTTGAAACCGGTAACGAAAGATTTGTCGATCTTGATCGTGCGTATAGGCAGTTTGTGCAGGTAGGACAGGGAAGAGTAACCGGTACCGAAGTCATCCAGGATAAATTTGATGTCCGCATCCAGTAGCTTCTCCATCTTGACGATAGCATCGTCGATGTTATCGATGAGGATGTTCTCGGTAAATTCCAGCCTGATGTCGTCCGGTTCTATATCGTTCTCCTTGATCACACTAATCAGGTGTTCAGTAAAGTCCTGCTGCTTGAACTGCTTTGGACTGATATTGATCGTAATGTAGCGGAAACTAGGGTGCATTCGAGTATGTTGCTTGATGTGACTGGCGAAGGCGCAGGCAGCATTCAGCACCCAGTTACTGACTTCCAGAATCAGGTTACTTTCTTCAGCAATATGAATGAAATCTTCGGGGGAGACATTGCCCAGTGCCGGGTTGTGCCAGCGCAACAATGACTCCGCGGCGATTAGTTGCTCTTTGGCGTTGTACAGCGGCTGAAACTCGAGATGTAATTCATCATTGGCGATCGCCTTTCTGAGGTAATCGGCAACGATGAGGCGCTTGCTGGCCGTGACCTGCATTTCCGGGTCATAAAAAGCGAACGTGTTCCTGCCTTCAGACTTCGCCTTGTACATGGCAGTGTCGGCGTGTTTTAAAACGCTTTCACCATCATTTTCCTCGGTGTTCTTGTCAGGAAAGATGGTTACGCCAATGCTTGGTGTAATGTGCAGCGTGAAATCACCCACATCGAGTGGGTCAAGCATGGATTCGATGATTCTGCTGGCAACGACCTGCGATGTGCTGATCGCAGATTCCTCGGTTTCACCAACATTTCTTAACAGGAATACAAATTCATCACCGCCAAGCCTGAATACATCGTCCCCGGCACGTGCGTTATGCGTCAAGCGCTCGGCAACTTTTGTCAGCAGCATATCGCCGACTGAATGCCCAAGGGAGTCGTTAATGTTCTTGAAGTGGTCGAGGTCAATAAACAGCACAGCACCGTAGTAGTTGTAACGCTGCGTATTAGCAATTTCCTGGTACAGGCTGTAACGAAATGCGCGCCGGTTGGGTAGCTTGGTTAACGCATCCTGATTGGCCTGTTCTTCATAAGCCTGCTCAAGTTTCTTGTTCTGAACCAGCTGGTAATTGAGATCAGTAATCGTGGTTAAAGCCTGGCAGCTGTAGGTCAGACGTTCGATAACAGGATTGAGCAGCTTGACTGTATTCTCATGGTCACCTGCTTCGCCGAGTTCGAAAATTATGCTACCGACACGCGGTAGTGCATAGGCAACGAAATTGCGTCCCTCGGACTCGATAAAATCGACAGCATCCTTTTCGCAAGGGTGTACGTTTGTCAGAAACTTGTTAACGCTCTGATTTTTGTGCGCAGGATTTTTCGCATCAGGGATCGCGATCAGGTGCTTGTAGCCCGTAGAAGCATCAGCTGAATGATCAACGGCATGAATGCTGGCCAGCAGGTAGACGTTTACGCCCGAGAGCCCGAGTTTCTCGGTAGCCTTATGCGAGAAAGCCCTGAGCAAGTCCTCAAGATTATGGCTGGCGCCGGTCGCGAGCAGGAGCTCATTTTGCAGCGCCGTAAATTCAGTATTGATCTTATTGTTCACAGCCCGGTGCGACTACGCTTAGCGAATATTGATGAATGATTTATGCACTAATCATAGTCACAAGTTATTGATTTTGCCATTGATTCGCTACCAAGGGTTCGCCTCAAGTGGCAGCTGTCAGGCCAGTTTTTTGTACTTGATGCGATGTGGATTCAGCGCTTCGTCACCCAGTCGGCGCTTCAGGTCTTCTTCATAGTCTGAATAGTTGCCTTCGTGCCAGACCACGTTGCTTTCGCCCTCAAAAGCGAGGATGTGTGTCGCGATTCGATCGAGGAACCAGCGATCATGGGAAATCACCACGGCACAGCCCGGGAACTCGAGAATGGCTTCTTCCAGAGCTCGCAGGGTTTCGACGTCGAGGTCATTGGTTGGCTCATCGAGTAACAACAGGTTGCCACCACGGCGCAACAACTTGGCGAGGTGTACGCGGTTGCGTTCACCACCTGAAAGGTCCTTGATGTACTTTTGCTGGTCTTCACCCTTGAAGTTGAAGCGACTCACATAGCCACGTGATGGGACGGTGTAATTGCCTATGGTGATATTGTCCAGACCGTCAGATATTTCATCCCATACCGTTTTACTGCCATCAAGGTCGTCACGTGACTGGTCGACGTACATGATCTCCACGGTATCACCGACAGAGAAAGTACCTTCGTCCGGTTGATCGGCACCTGTCATCATACGGAACAGGGTGGTTTTACCTGCGCCGTTGGGTCCGATGATGCCGACGATGCCACCGCGAGGCAGCTTGAAACTCAGGTTTTCATACAGCAGTTTGTCGCCGAATTTCTTGCTGACATTGTCGGCCTCGATAACCTTGTCGCCAAGCCTCGGGCCTGGCGGTATATAAAGCGAGTTGGTTTCGCTGCGTTTCTGGTGTTCGGCTGAAGACAGCTCTTCAAAACGCTGCATGCGGGCCTTGCTTTTTGCCTGCCGTGCCTTTGGATTAGAGCGTACCCAATCGAGCTCATGCTTGATGGCTTTCTGACGGCTGGCTTCCTTTTTCTCTTCCTGGGCCAGGCGTTTTTCCTTCTGTTCGAGCCAGGATGAATAATTGCCTTCCCACGGAATGCCGTGGCCACGGTCGAGTTCCAGTATCCAGCCTGCCACGTTGTCGAGGAAGTAACGGTCATGGGTAACCGCAACCACGGTACCCGGGTAATCTTTGAGGAAACGTTCCAGCCAGGCCACAGATTCTGCATCGAGGTGGTTGGTTGGCTCGTCGAGGATCAGCATATCGGGCGATGACAGCAGCAGGCGGCATAATGCGACACGGCGGCGTTCACCACCGGAGAGATTCTTCACATCGGCTTCCCATGGCGGCAGGCGCAGGGCATCCGCCGCGACTTCGAGCTTGCGTTCGAGGTTGTGCGCATCGGCGGCCTGGATAATATTTTCAAGACGGGCCTGTTCCGCGGCGAGGGCGTCGAAATCCGCATCCGGCTCTGCATAAGCAGCATATACGGCATCAAGTTTCTGCTGCGCTTCCTTGATGTCACTCAGGCCTTCTTCGACATTGCCGCGTACATCTTTATCCGGGTCGAGCTCGGGTTCCTGGGGCAGGTAACCGATACGAATACCGCTGGCAGGGCGCGCTTCGCCGATGAAATCAGTATCAACACCAGCCATGATACGTAACAGGGTGGACTTACCAGCGCCGTTGTAACCGAGCACACCGATCTTGGCGCCCGGGAAAAAGTTCAGGTTGATGTCCTTCAGGATCTCTTTTTTTGGGGGAACGACCTTGCCCAGACCGTTCATGGTAAAGATATATTGCGCCATTTGACTAATTGCCTGTTACTGTGATGGCGAGATTATACGGCTTTTCTCCATGGGTAAAAAATCTGTTGGGTTATTTTTGCCACAGAGGCACAGAGGGCACAGAGCTTTTTAGTGGTCTGTTGTCATTTCGGCCATTGGCAGAAATCTCCGGCACATACAGTGTAAAAGCCGGTACTGTACATTGTGGTTCCCGGCAATAATCCAGAGATATGTCTGAAACACTGCGCTGAGGCAGGCTTAAGAGACTACTTCATCAGCAACATTAATAAATCTCTGTGGTCTCTGTGCCTCTGTGGCAAGTGGTCTTTTGCGGAAGTGGGCAGGGCTGGACAAGGCTTTGCCGTTTCCGGCGCAATTTTAATCCTGGTGAGATAGTGTAATAGCGCGATCACACGGCCTTTTCACGGGCATCAGGAATACCCTGCAAATCCCTTTATAAAACATGCGGTAACAGCACGTCTCTGGTAAGATATTCGACTTTTCTCAGCTGGCATCAGGGAATGCTGGCCACAACCTGATCACGCAACATTACGGGAGTTTCCATGTTTTCCAAAGACATGAGTATCGAAGGTTATGACGAAGCAATCTGGGCTGCTATTCAGCACGAGGTTCGTCGCCAGGAAGAACATATTGAATTGATCGCTTCAGAGAACTATGCCAGTCCTCGCGTCATGGAGGC
>JARFRD010000090.1 GCA_029287435.1 Gammaproteobacteria bacterium | reverse complement strand
CAAAAAGCTGGGCGATTGACTCCAGGAATTCGCCTTTCTGCCAGCGATCCCACATCACGGCCTTTTGTTCTTCGGTGTAATATATTCTCGGTCGTTGTTTCATCTTCAACATCCTCCTCTCTAGGATTAGAGATTAGATGTTGCATTGACTGGTTGAGATCGCAGTCGGCAACAGACCTTTACACCACCTGGTCACAGCAGTATTCGTGCAGTTCTGCTAACGGCTACAAGCAGGAATCCGCAAAAAGAATTAATAGCGCTCTGATGAATGGCAAAGGATAGGTGTTATTTTTTCTGTTGATCCTCAATGGCCTCCTCGACCTTTTTCTTTGCATCTTCAACCGCTTTACCGGTGTCTTCGACTGCCTCATCGGCGGCTTTTCCTGCACGCTCCATCGGGCCTTCCTTTTCACACCCAGCAATGAACACGCCAATAATCAGGACCATAACGAGTTGTAAGAATCTGTTAGTCATTATTTTTACCTCACTCAAAGTTATTCGACTATTTTCATTCAAAATATATACAGTAAACTGTATGACTTGCAGCTGCAGAATATCATATCACGGCATAGTCCATCAGTCTCTGACGAACACCAAAGGCATCGAAGCACTTGACCAACGGCTAAAATCCGTTTGACTCCTCTTTACCCCACACCTACTCGAGCTAATGGATGGCCTGCCGCGTGGTGAATACATTGATCAGTGCCATCATTCCTGTTACGGGTGGTCGAATGGTGCACTGACACATGCAGTCAGTAGAACCGGCAACACGCATATAAGCAGGAAGCTGTTAATCTGCCAACGCTTTTCATGTGGTGTCTGTTGTGAATATCTTATCGAGAGACTTATATTGAAACACCGGTTTCATCGATAATTTTGGGTATGCAGTTGTCTATTTACTGCTTTTCATCGATCCCCAGTTTTTTAAGTTTTCGCCACAGCGAAACTCGGTCGATACCGAGTATTTTCGCAGCCTGGGTGCGATTCCCGTCAGCCATTTTAAGTGCGTGCAAGATATGTTCGGTTTCCTGTTCTTTCAGTGTCGTCGGTGTTGCCGCCTTCTCCGGTTTGAACACACGCACACTAAGCGACCCGAGGTTCTGCGGCAGGCACTGGACGTCCAGCACGTTTTCATTGGCGAGGGCAACACCGCGTTCAATGAAATTCGATAGCTCACGTATGTTCCCGGGATAATCATATTCTACCAGCCGCTGCATCGCTTCAGTGCTGATCTCCTCAATGTCGCGTTGCATAATTGCCGAGAATTTACGCAGAAAATAATAGGCTAGCAGCGGTATATCATCGCGTCGATCGCGTAATGCTGGCAGTGTGAGGGTCACGACATTGAGACGGAAATACAGATCATTGCGCATTTGCCCCTCGTCCACTGCAGCTTTCAGGTCACGGTTGCTGGCTGCTATCAAACGCACATCTATGTCGATAGGGTGTGTCGAGCCAACCCGCATTAACTCCCTCTCTTGTAGTACTCGCAACAGCTTGACCTGCATGAGCAGCGGCATCTCGGCAATCTCGTCCAGAAATATCGTTCCGCCCTCAGCCGCTTCGAACAAACCGATCTTGGTGGAGTTGGCACCGGTGAAGGCTCCTTTTTCATGACCGAAAAGTTCGCTGGCCGCTATTTCTTCTTGCAGGGCGCCGCAATTGAAGGCAATGAAAGGCCCTTTTGATCGTTGGCTGTTCTCATGGATGTAGCGCGCCATCAGTTCCTTGCCCGTACCCGACTCGCCATGCAGCACAACGCTGGTATCGGTACCGGCGATCTGACGTGCCGTTTCCAGCAGCCGTTCCATACCCAGGTCCTGAGTGATAATCGAAGGCCGACTTGAAAGGTCTTCGATATGCCTTTTCAACTGGGTGTTCTCGCGCTTGATGCGGCGCAGCTCGAGTGCAGCGCGGACGACTTCACGTGCCTCTGCAAGGCGGAACGGCTTGGTAATATAATGATAAGCTCCGGCCTTGATCGCTTCCACCGCTGAATCAAGCGAAGCGTGACCGGTGATCATTATGACCGGCACTTCAGGCGTAGTCTCATGGATATGATGCAATACATCCATACCGTTAATTCCAGGCATGCGCAGGTCCGTGAGAACCAGGTCGAATTCTGTTGTCTGCATCTCGGCAAGGCCACTTTCCCCGTCCATGCAGGCAGTGACTTGATATCCCTCTCGTTCAAGCACGTGACTGAGGTTCGAAAGCGCAATTTTTTCGTCGTCGATAAGCAGAATATGCGGTGTATCCTCACTCATGCGATTTCCTCTTCGGTTTCCGGTGTTGTCTCAAGCGGCAACCAGATCGAGAATCGTGCACCGCCTTCCTCTCTATTTTCCACGGCTATGCAACCGCGGTGTTCGTTGATAATTTCTTCGACCAGGTACAATCCGAGACCTGTTCCCTCACCGCCAGACTTGGTGGTGTAAAATGGATCGAAGATATGTGGCAGGTGGTCTGCATCAATACCCGAACCATCATCGTCGACCCTGATTAACATCACATGTTCATACTGAGTGATGCCGGTCATGTCGCCTGCGAGTGTATCTACATTGACCGGCCTCGATTCTTTCCAGGTCGTTTTCTGAGCGGTAATCCATATATTTCTGGCACCAGCGTTGGCTGCATTTTTAATGAGATTGACAAAGACCTGTTGCATGCGCTCCCGATCTACCAGCAACATGCCCTCTTCGATGTCTTCGATATCCAACATTAAATCAGGCGGTAGCTGGCGATGGATCAGCAGCGCCGCCGATTGAATCAGTTTCGGGGCACTGTATAGCTTCATCTGTTCTGTGGGTTGACGCACCGCATCGAGCAAGCGCTTGACGATGCGTCTGGCACGTTCGGTTTCACCATCGATATGTGACAACCATTGCTGGTGTAAATCCTCAGTCGTAGCGGCGTCGTCCTCCATTAGCAACTGCACCGAGGTTGAAATATTAGAAAGCGGATTATTCAGTTCATGCGCGACACCGGACACCAACACACCCATTGCAGCTGCACGTTCATGCCGACGGAGCCGGGTTTGCTGTTCTCGCAGTTGTTCGAGCATGGCATTGAAATGAAACACAAAGGATTCAATTTCCTTGTCGTCAGAAGGCAGGTTCAGTGACTGTATGTTTCCCTGTGCGAGCTGATCGAGCTGCTTTTCCAGCTGTGCCACAGGACGACACACCCGACGGACCATGAACATTGCACTGCCAAAACCCAGCAAGATCACAGTCAGCGAGGCAATCATCAGGGTCCGTGTTGCCACCTTGATGGTCTCCGTCATGATAACCCGCTGGCGCTCATTGAGATTCTGTGTCAGTTTTGAAAGCTGATTGCCTTTCAGCTGAATCAAATTTTGCAAAGCCATAAGCCCCGGACCGTACGCATCCGGGTATTGACTCACATACCCCTCATAGTCCTTCAGTCCAGCTTCAATCTGCTGTAATTCTCCGGGTTCGATGATTGCTGACAACACCCGTCCACCCTTATCAAGGGCTTTGTTTGCCAGTTCAAGTTGCAGCTGCAACTCTTCCAGATGATATGAGTCATTGTAGAGAAAGAGATTTTTCTCATCACGGCGTATCTTTTCACTCGCCACATATAATTCGTTGACAACTTCGCCTTCGACAATGTGAGTCTTCAGATAATGCAGATCACCAATGACGATGGCGACAAAGATAATGAGGGCTAACTTCGACACTCCGTAGGAGGCCAGGATCTTGCCACGCAGGCTGTTCATGCGAATTAATTCCATCCTTTAATTCGAGAGGTGTTGCATATTACAACGTGTTGCAACACGTTGATAGAGAATTTTCCCTAAAGCGTTACATTCTGTAACAAACGAGAATGGACTTTATTTTTAATTATATGTATGTCCTTGTTTTTATTTATATAATTAATTCTGGCACGCGTCTTGCTTAATGTAAGATAGATAAAATTTAAGGAGCATGAAATGAAAACTGTAATTAAATCCATGAGCGGAACCCTGAAACAGATGCTAGACGCCCTGGCCTATGCCGATGCCAGCGAACATCTGAGCGGCCTGGAAAAGTCACGTATACTGGCCGAAGGTCCTGGCGCTACTGTGCAGCAACAAAAGGTACGCACTGAGCCGGAGAAATCAGAAGACAGTAATAACGGTCGTCGTGTGGCCCTTTACCTTGGCAGTGAACTCCCCAGGGAAGTAATGGATTATACAGTTCAGACCTGCGCACGCCTGAGGCATGACCTGACAGTGGTAACCTTTGAGTCACGCAACACCGCTTCATCCCTGCTCGAGCCGTTCAAGAAAATGCTCGAAGAGGCAGGTGTTGATATGAAACTGGCAGTCCTCGCCGGTGATCCACTGCCACGTCTTTCACACTACCTGCGCACTCATCCTGAAATTGCCTTTCTGGCCTGCAAAGATGTCGGTTACCTCGGCCGTTGTTATATGAACGGTACTTTGCAAAACAACACTCTTCCAGTTCCAGTGGTAGTTGTAGCAAGCAAGCGCGAAGCAGGCGAAAACCTGGATCAGAAGGAAAATCAGCAGATAGATAAAGCCGTCGTCGCCTAAATCGATTATCATATAAGGTTTAGCAACGCAGGCATGCGATACTGACGTATCGCATGCCTGCCTGCATTTACAGTTGTAATTTGATTTCGGTGACAACGTGATAGCAAAATTTTTCCCTTTTTTACGATGGTTTCCACTTAGCCAGGAAAACCTTCGAGCAGATGTGATCGCAGGTATCACTATTGCCATGATCCTCGTACCCCAGAGCATGGCCTATGCTTCACTGGCGGGTTTACCTGTCGTTTATGGCCTGTATGCATCTTTCCTGCCGGTAATCGTGGCTTCTCTCTGGGGTGCTTCACGTTTTCTGCATACCGGCCCGGTGGCGATGCTGTCACTGATGTCAGCGGCTGCGATCGAACCACTGGCTAGCCGCGGCAGCGAGGAATTCATCCAGTTTTCAGTCCTGCTGGCATTGCTGGTTGGTATTCTGCGACTGGCTCTTGGTGTGTTTCGCATGGGTGTACTGATCAACCTTGCGTCTCACCCGGTCATTGTCGGCTTTACCAACGCTGCTGCATTGATTATCGGCTTATCGTTGCTGAGTAGTTTCCTGGGTGTACCGATGCCCCGCTCCGACAGTTTCCTTACCGACCTGTCTTTTGTAATACGGCAGATTCCGATCACCCATGGACCAACTCTATTGTTTGGTCTTGGCACACTGGTCGCCCTGTACTGGTTACGTAAGCAGTTCCCCAATTTTCCCGGGGTGTTGATCGTTGTCATCGTTGGTATATTGATAAGCGCCGGATTCGGGCTGGAAAAGATCGAGACGATCAGTCCTCAACAAATTGCTGACACGGAAGTTCGGGCACAATTTAATAAACTTATGGCCGATGAGGCGCGCCTGAAACAGCTGAAAAATGAGCAAAAGCTTATCTATGATAAACTCGCCAGGCTTGAAGAGGATGACCGACAGTCCTACAGGCTGCAGGCTAATCTGTTACAGCTGCTTGGTGAAGAGAGCAGCCTGAAGCATAGCCTCTACAGAGATCGAATCGACGCGCATGCCATTGCACTGAGCCCCGAATCCACGGATGAAGGTGAGGCAAGTTACAGTATTGCTGCTGAAACCGGCCCCTTTGTAACAGTATGGCGATGGGAAGGTTACTCTGGTGACAAAATCAGGTTATCCGGCGGCGGCGCCGTGGTCGGAACAATACCCAGCGGCCTGCCGGGTTTCAGCATTCCCATGATTGATATCGGCATCATCACAGATCTGTTTGCAGTTGCCTTCATTATGGCGATGATCGGCTTCATGGAGGCCACATCGATATCCAGAGCACTGGCGGCCAAGACCAGGGAAAAACTAAAACCTAACCAGGAGCTCATCGGCCAGGGCCTGGCCAACATTGTAGGCAGCTTCTTTCAGTCCTATACGGTCAGCGGTTCCTTCTCACGCTCTGCTGTCGCTGCCCGTGTTGGTGCTCAAACGGGTTTCTATGCCGTCATCAGCGCGTTCGCGGTTTTGTTGGTCATCCTGTTTCTGACCGAGTATCTGTATCATTTGCCGAAGGCAGTGCTGGCCGCGATCGTGATGAGCGCCGTGTTTGGGCTCATTGACTATAAATCGATGGTGCATTCATGGAAAGTAAGACGAACAGACGGCATCGTTAGCGTTCTAACATTTGTCACCACACTCATCATGGCACCGAAGCTGGCAAATGGCGTTCTTGTCGGTGTCGCATTTACTGTTTTCCTGTTTCTCGCCGGTACCATGAAGCCGCGCAGTGAAGTGCTCGGTCGAAATGCGAAAGGCTCACTGGTCGGCGCAATCAGCCATGACGTGGCACCGATCAGTGAAAATTTCGTGGTCATGCGCTTTGACGGTTCATTGGTGTTCATAAACGCAGCCCATTTCGAACAGGCTGTCCTCAAGTCATTGAGTGAATTTCCTAACGCCCGCGCAATCCTGATTATTGGCCATAGCATCAACCGTGTAGACGCGTCCGGTGTTGAAAAGTTGCGTGCATTGAATCGCGACCTGCAGGCCGCCGGCATCACCCTGGTGCTTGCAGGGCTGAAGAAACAGGTGGTACAGGCACTGGAACGGGCAGATCTGCAGCAGGACCTGGGTGAAGAAAACATCATCCCCAGTACCGCTACTGCGATAAAGATACTGGAAGAACGCTTCCCTGAGCCACATGTCAGGCAAGTCATATAGCCGACAATCTATTGCCTGGCCAGGTTGCATGTTTGCGTAGTCAACAGGCTACACGGGATAAGAATCCAATGGCTTTGCCATACAGATGATACTGGGGATTAATCAACGCAGGTCCACATCATGCCAGGCACACGCCTCATTGC
>JARFRD010000025.1 GCA_029287435.1 Gammaproteobacteria bacterium | reverse complement strand
ACTGGACTGCACTTCAACGCTGAGAAAGACGGCATTGGTATCGAAATCGCGATGCAATGGAATGACTCCTACCAGGAAAATATCTATCCGTTTACCAATAATATCCCGCAAAAAGACGGCGGCACCCATGTCGCTGGTTTTCGAGCTGCTTTAACCCGCAGTCTGAACCAGTTCATGGAAAAAGAAGGCATTACCGCGCGTGCAAAAGCCAATGTTTCCGGAGACGATGCCCGCGAAGGCCTGACAGCGGTACTTTCTGTAAAAGTACCGGATCCGAAGTTTTCCTCACAAACCAAGGACAAACTGGTTTCGTCCGAGGTGAAATCCGCTGTTGAGTCAACGCTTGGCGAGAAATTGCAAGAATTCCTGCTGGAAAGGCCTGCTGAAGCCAAAGCCATTACCTCAAAAATTATCGAGGCATCAAGAGCGCGAGAGGCAGCGCGCAAGGCCCGCGAGATGACCCGCCGCAAAGGTGCACTGGATATTGCCGGCTTGCCGGGCAAGCTGGCTGACTGCCAGGAAAAGGACCCAGCGCTGAGTGAAATTTACCTGGTGGAGGGTGATTCAGCAGGGGGGTCAGCGAAACAGGGGCGCGATCGTCGTACGCAGGCTATCCTGCCATTGAAAGGAAAAATTCTGAACGTTGAAAAAGCCCGTTTTGACAAAATGTTGTCGTCAGCAGAAGTTGGAACCCTGATCAC
Source organism: Gammaproteobacteria bacterium (assembly GCA_029287435.1). Lineage (GTDB taxonomy): Bacteria > Pseudomonadota > Gammaproteobacteria > SZUA-229 > SZUA-229 > JABDQW01. Next base: position 39,378 of record JARFRD010000025.1, on the reverse strand, counting down.
GGCATTGGGCTGCGGTATTGGTATAGATGAATACGATCCGGACAAGCTACGCTATCACCGCATTATTATCATGACGGATGCTGACGTTGACGGTTCCCATATTCGAACCTTGCTGCTGACTTTTTTCTATCGCCAGATGAATGAGATTATTGAACGTGGTCATGTGTATATTGCGCAACCACCGCTGTACAAGGTGAAGAAGGGTAAACAGGAACGCTACGTTAAAGATGACGATGAGCTCGAAGCGTATTTATTGCAACAGGCACTTGATGGTGCCGGCCTGCATGTCGGAGAAGGTACACCGGCCATTTCAGGCACTGCGCTGGAAGACCTGGCGCTCGAATACCTGACTGCAAAGAAAATTATTCGCCGCCTGGCACGTCGTGGTGATGAAAATGTCTTCAAGGAAATGATCTATCTGCGCGGCTTATCCGAAGAGGAGCTGAAAGATAAAGAAAGGCTCCAGCAATACATAGATAACCTATTGATTTTATTAGAAAAACATAAATTAACAGGTATTATGTATGCGGCAGAGATCGCTGCTGACGAAGAAAATAACCCGGTTTTACGGATCACACGCACGGTTCATGGCCTCGACCATGTGCATGATTACGATACAGAGTTCCTGACATCGAGTGAATACAAAATTCTTGCCGGTCTTGGTGACAAGCTGGATTCATTGATAGGGGAAGGTGCTCGTATCGAGCGCGGTGATAACAGTGCTGAAGTCAGCAATTTTGCCGAAGTCATGGACTGGCTAATGAAACAGGCCAGCAAGGGCCAGAACATCCAGCGCTACAAAGGCCTGGGTGAAATGAATCCCGATCAGCTCTGGGAAACGACCATGAACCCGGAAACACGCCGTATGCTGCAGGTGCGAATCGAAGACGCAATAGCTGCTGACCAGGTATTCACCACACTCATGGGTGATCAGGTAGAACCACGGCGTGATTTTATCGAGCAGAATGCGCTTTATGCGGAAAATATCGATACCTGATCGAATTTATATATCCACAGTTTTTCAACAGCATCTGTTTAAATAATTGCTTACTTATCAGATAGTAAGAATACTACTGCTTAAATCGCGAAGATAATTCTGCCTGGCTCGCGGCTCCCATCTTTTATTGAATATCCTGTGGATAAAAAATAGCGTACGAACTCGGCAATACCTTCTATAAAATACGATCTGCACGGCATAGTAATCAGGCTGAGATATGAAACATAAAGATTTGCGTGATTTTATCGAGCAGCTGGAACAGCTGGGTGAGCTCAAACGTATTAAACAGGAAATTGACCCTTATCTCGAAATGACCGAGATATGTGACCGTACCCTAAAGGCCCAGGGTCCGGCATTGTTGTTTGAGAAAGTGAAAGGTTCAGATATTGCTGTATTGGGCAACCTGTTTGGAACACCACGCCGTGTTGCTTTTGGTATGGGCGAGGAAAATGTCGAAGCACTCAGAGAAGTAGGTAAATTGCTGGCTTTTCTGAAAGAGCCAGATCCACCAAAAGGGATGAAAGATGCCTGGCAAAAGATGCCAGTGTTCAAGCAAGTGTTGAACATGGCACCGAAACTGGTGAAAAAAGCCGTTTGCCAGGAAATCATCATTGAAAAAGATGACGTCGATTTATCCAGGATTCCGATACAGACCTGCTGGCCGGGTGATGCTGCGCCATTGATTACCTGGGGACTGGTGATAACACGCGGACCGGAAAAGGAACGCCAGAACCTGGGTATATACCGGCAACAACTGATTGGAAAAAACAAGGTTATCATGCGCTGGTTATCACATCGTGGTGGAGCACTGGATTACCGCGAGTGGTTGCAGAAACACCCGGGTGAACCATTCCCGATAGCCGTCGCACTGGGTGCCGATCCGGCAACAACACTGGGTGCAGTGACACCGGTGCCAGATACGCTATCAGAATATGGTTTTGCCGGCTTATTGCGTGGCAGTAAAACAGAAGTGGTTGAGTGTGGTGTCGGTAAGCTGCAGGTGCCGGCCAACGCAGAAATCATTCTCGAAGGATACATCTACCCAGGAGAAGAAGCCGAGGAAGGCCCGTTTGGTGATCACACGGGATATTACAACGAAACTGAAATGTTTCCGGTATTTACCATTGAAAGAATTACCCACAGAAAAAAACCTATCTATCACAGTACCTATACTGGCCGCCCACCCGATGAGCCGGCAATACTGGGAGTCGCGTTAAACGAAGTATTCGTGCCGATATTACAGAAACAGTTTCCTGAAATCATTGATTTCTATTTACCACCCGAAGGCTGTTCGTATCGGGTTGCTATTGTAAGCATGAAGAAACAGTATGCCGGGCATGCCAAGCGCGTAATGATGGGTGTCTGGTCTTTCCTGCGCCAGTTTATGTATACCAAATTCGTTATCGTGGTCGATGAAGATGTGAATACGCGCAACTGGGAAGATGTTATCTGGGCAATCAGTACCCGCGTTGATCCTGTACGTGATTTCACCCTGGTTGAAAATACACCTATCGATTACCTGGATTTTGCATCACCGGTTTCAGGGCTTGGTTCGAAAGTGGGTATCGATGCTACTAACAAGTGGCCGGGTGAGACTGAGCGTGAATGGGGTACACCGATAGTTATGGATTCAAACGTAAAACAACGGGTTGATGAAATATGGGATCAGCTGGGTATTGATTGAAAAACTAATATTAGACTTTAATTAACAACCCAAAATAAACATTAAAAGTATGGTTAATTAAAAAAATACTTTGAATTATTGATCTTGATAGAGATAGCATATATGTTATCTCACATTGCAGCAGGAACAGGAAAGACTTCCACCAATAGTCCTTGAAATAATAATTCAACATTAACCAGTAATCATTAATGAATGACGTGACAAACAACCAAGATAAGAAATATCAATCCTATATTAAGAAAGCCTGGCTGATTTATGCACTGCTAACGATTGTGCTTATCGTTATTTTGGTGCTGTTTGTCGCCAGTGATAACGAAGAGCGTTTTTTCTTCACAATTATGCCAGCTGCAGCAGCGTATGTGTTACGCCCGACAAACAGATATCTTGATAAACTCATTTTCAAGTTTACAGGCATGTCTCGTCCCACGGAGAATGACTGAGCAATTAGTTAAATATCAACTCGTTTAACAAAGGACGCTACACAACATCGCACCTGTTAACCCAATCTTAAAATTCTGCTTTTGGTAGCCAAGCAGATAATCTTTGTAACTTCTTTCTTACTTCGAAAAATCTTCAGGCAAGCTCTTTACATGAAGATCGCGCTGCGGGAATGGAATTTCGATACCCTCTTCTCTAAATGCACGATCAATAGCAAAGTTGATATCGCTTATTGTACTAAGGCGCCTGTCGACATCATAAAGATGAACACGCAGTTCAAAATCCAGTGAACTCTCACCGAAACCCTTGAATAAAACCATGGGTTTTGGAGAGCTGCCATCTTTTACCACCATTTCATTTTCCTCAGCAACAGTATTCAGAATATATTGTACTTTGTCTGTGTCACTACCATACGCTACGCCTACTTTAATAATAGCGCGACCACGTACGTCTTCTAACATCCAGTTGGTAACCTGGTTTGATATGAGTTCTGAATTGGGGACGATAACGTCTGAGCGATCAAAAGTTGTGATACGCGTAGAGCGTATGCGGATATCTTTTACATAACCTTCAGTTGTACCAACAACAACCCAGTCACCTTTTCTAATCGGTCGCTCGAATAGAAGGATCAAACCTGATACAAAATTATTAACGATATTCTGTAAACCAAAACCGATACCAACAGATAATGCACCGGCAATAATTGCGATGTTGCTAAAGTCGAAACCTGCTACGGATAGTGCGGCCAGAGCAGCGACTACGAACATAATGTAACCGGTGATGGTTACCATGGCTTCACGACCACCTTTATTCATGCTGGTCTTGGGTAGCCAGTTTTGTTCCATGTTACGTCGCATCCATCCTGAAGAAGCCAGGATAAGACCAAAGACGAGGATGGACATCAGAATCTGGCTGGGTACGATTCTGAAATTACCAATGTTAAAACCATTAACAATATAGTTTCTTGTGTGTTCTAAGATCGCACCCGTTGTATCTATAGAAATGATAATGATGTACGCAAACAGACCCCACACAATAATTGTTGTGATAAGGCGGATCCAGATAAGTCCGGGTATAGTTTGTTTGGGTTCCAATGCCAGTCTTTCATGCAGACGCTGTGTCCACACATAGGTGCCATCATCCATGGCATTGAACAGATCCCTGAACATCTTTGAAACGGTGAAGAACAGGAAAAACAAGGCAAGTAAGGCGAGTATGAAACGCCTGGCAGAGAGCCCCAGGTTACGATAGCCAGACCATTCCATACCTAGTGTAACTGCAAAAGAAACTATCAGGCCAATAAACAACCAGCGATAGACTATCAGTTTGGGTGATCTCAATAGAACCCAGAATAGCCAGATCAGGTTGAGTACTAATGCCAATGAAAATGCATCACGTAAAAGCAGGCGATTAAGCTCCGGAATGCTTTCTGAATAAACAGTATAAAAGGCCAGGTATCCAAGCAGACTTAGTAAAGCAAGAATATGAAAGCGTCGTGATAGCTTGGTCGCAACACCAGGAGAATAATCAAAGAATGGTTCTGCCGGCTTTGCCGGGTTGAACAGCAGCCTGATAACAGCAATAAATGATATAAACGCTACCAGCCCAAACGATAGTGTTTTAATAAAGGGCGTCGGTTCAATTTCCTTTGTTTCAAAATAAAGAATGATCGCTGCTGTCGTGGCAGCCAGTAACCATGGAACAAATAACGCAGAGGTCGTTATTATTGCACGCAGTATTTTTTCGGAAAAATCATCAATCCAAGCATAAGACCGCTCAAGTTGATTGAGCAATTTACGAAACCATAATCCCAGGCCAAACGCGAGAAATACGAGAATTGTATTGACTACACGCTCATCTGTATCAAGCGCCTGAAAACCTGTATGTTGCCAGAGAAAATTACCGGAATCCATGATCAATTCGAAAGGACTCTCAACATATTCTTTAATCAAAATAAGAATATGTGGACCACGAATCAGGTATTTTTCCTTGAAGTAAGATTTTTCAGCCAGGTTTATATGCTCAGAGGCCTGATCACTTTTCTGCTTGAAAACAGTACACTTGGCCAGTTCCTTTTCGAGTTGAGTTTTTTTTGCAGTTAGTTTGTCACGTTGTTTAGTGACTTCTTTTGATTCATCCGTGGCTTTTTCTCCAAGCCCTGTGAGTGACTCGTCCAGTTTTTTAATCGCTGTTTCGCGATCCGATATACAAACTGAAGCTCCGCCACTCAGTTTGATTGTTATCTTGGTCCACTTGGCGAGATCTTCCTTTTCATACTTTCCTCGATCGAGTTTCCAGTTAATGGTTTTAATCTGGTTAGAAAGTTTTTCCAGTCCTTCAAGATTATCGATATCTGCAGTTGCTGTTAACGAACAAGTAAACAGCAACAGAAATAAAAGAAAAAGCTGAGTGAGTTTTAGATGCTTCATAGTTATTTTTTCAATGCTCGGCTTTCTTTAGAGTACCGGAGAACGAAATAGCCTAGCAAACCGGCCATGAAAGAAGAAAGCAGAATAGCCAGCCTGTCAGCATGCTGATAAAGCGTATCATCCTTGAAGGCGAGTGAGTCCACGAACAAACTCATAGTGAAGCCAATACCCGTGAGGATGGCGACACCATAAAGTTGTTGCCAGCTGGCGCCTTCGGGCATTTTTGCTATCTTGAGCTTGATCGCAAGGAAACTGAAGCCAAAAACACCGATTTGTTTGCCAAAAAACAGTCCAGCCATAATGCCAAGAGGAACAGGACCGGTCATTTGTTCGAGTGAAACCTGTCTGAGGTCTACACCCGCGTTGACGAAAGCAAACAGGGGTAGTACGAAGAAGGCAACCCAGAAGTGAAGATCCTGTTCAATTTCCTTTGACATGGAATATTCGCTGCCATCAGGCATTCTGCTCTTATAAGGAATGGTGAACGCAAGAGCGACGCCTGCGAGTGTCGCATGTACACCGGACTTCAATACGCTGACCCAAAGTATGACACCGACGATGATGTAGGCGGCTTTCTTTACGACACCGCGGTAATTCATGAAAATGAGTACAGCCAGTGAAATCGCTGCGATGGTAATCGACAGAGTTGACAGTTTTACGGTGTAAAAAAGCGCGATAATCACGATAGCGCCAAGGTCATCTATAATGGCCAAAGCCATTAAAAAGATCTTGAGCGATATTGGAACAGCTTTGCCTAATAGTGACAGGATGCCAAGCGCAAACGCGATATCAGTCGCGGTTGGTATCGCCCAGCCGCTCATCGCTATAGCATCACCCTCGTTAAAGTAGACATAGAACAGGGCGGGAATGAGCATACCGCCGATCGCGGCTATTCCTGGCAACACGATTTGTGACGGTGTAGACAGGTGTCCTTCGATGAGTTCGCGTTTGACTTCGAGCCCGATCAACATGAAGAACACAGCCATCAGGCCATCGTTGATCCAGAGTAACAGGGGCTTGTCGATGTGCAGTGCGCCAAAGCGTATTTCAACAGGCGTGTGCAGGAAAGCTTCATATAGCTCGGATAGAGCTGAATTTTTCAGCAGCAGCGCAAGAAAAGTAACAAAGATCAGCGTGATACCGGCTGATGACTCTTTCTTGATAAATTCCTGTAGAAAATCCATGCCTTACCCCTTTAAGCAGTGGCGTGTCCGATCAGAGTGCATATTATGCTGATTGTGCCAAAAAAAGCAGAACCAAGGCAATGATTGCGGGAAATGCCTGTAACCAGAAAATTAAACGATTGACGGCATATGCGCCAAAAACACCCGCAACAATGATGCAGCTTAAAAAGAAAACGTGGATATCAAAACCGGCTGAGGAATGGATAAAACCCCAGATTAAGCCGGCTAACAGAAAACCATTGTACAGGCCCTGGTTTGCTGCCAGTGCCGTAGTCTTTTCAGCAAATTCAGGTTTAATTCGAAAAGCTTTATATCCTGCGGGCGTGTTCCAAAGAAACATTTCCAGCACAATAAAGCTGCCATGCAATAATGCAACCAGCACTATTAAGATATTCGCCAGCGTAAACAACATGCAAATCCCGGGAGCGATGAATAATGCTTATCAGTATTCGTAGCTGATACCCAGAGTTAACCGGTAATCATCTTCAAAAGGAATCACACCATCATCACCGGCTGTTGGATTACTGATGTGATCCCACACCAGTGATATATCCAGGTCGAAAGAGCCGGTTATTTCATTCTCAAATGTGGCAACCATGTGATGGGTGTATCCGCCAGATTCCGTATTGCCCCAGGTAATATTGTAATCATAGATAAAGTCAATCTTACTGGTTGCTTCAACTTCGTAATGCGTGCCGACAACAACTACTGCCGTGGTTTCCTTGATGTTTTCGCCGGCCTCTACAGTCACGAATCGTGTTTCCATGTAACCAGGGCCACCCGCTACGTCCCATTCGACCCGCTTGGTATCAACCAGGGTATAACCAAGACCAAGACCAACCGTGATTTTCGAATCTATATTCTGAAAGGGATCGCGAAAATATTCACCGAAGATGGGGCGCCAGAAAAAACGGCGGGTTTTATAAATATCGTGTGTACCGCTTAAACGATGATTATTACTGGTTTCTATATCTGACGTTTGTGAGATATTACCGATGTAATCTAAAATAAATCGGGAGAACGAAGTCTGCCGCCGCACGTTTGCCTTTGCATTGTAATCAACCTGGTCGGTATTACCGCTACGAATGTTAAGACCCAGTGTTAATTTTGCTGACCAGTAGTCCTTTTCCTGTTCACCACCGGTTATGAAATTAACCAGCCTTGAACGATCAAATTCCTGCACATTATCACCATTGATGACTTTAATTTTATTCTGGTCGATGACGAAATAACCGTAAACCCTGCCGTAGTATTCGATATAGGCGGCCCCTGGAATGTGGGTTTCGACATATTTAACATCTTCCCAGTCCAGGGTTAACAGATCCAGTTTGTCGCTATCGAATTCCAGACTATCCTTGTAAAGTCCCTTGATCTCACCTTTGAGCCATTCGCCTGAAACCAGCTGCACCCAGTCAAAATCAGTAACCATAGGTTTCGATTTTTCCCAGGTAAAAATATTCTCGGTGTATTCTTCAGTAGCTTTGTCGCTGTTGTCTGGTGGCGTATCTTCTGCCCGAACACTGTAAACAGGAAGTAGATATAAACTGAAGATGAATAAAGCGATAGAAACAACAGGACGCATGGTTTGAATCATTATTATTGATGCGGTCTGGATAAGTCTATTCTACTAAATGGTCCAGCGCATCATCCATGTGTAGCTCGGTTAGCTCGCTAAAGCCACCAATCCAGTTACCGTCAATGGTGATCTGTGGCACGGTGCGGGCGCCATTGGTGACCGCGGTAAATTCACGTCTTGCCGACATGTCGGTATCTACGCGCGCTTCCTCATAGGGAATGCGCCACCTGGTTAACAGGGATTTGGTTTTGTCACAGATTGGACAGATAGCGGTGCTGAATACTTTTACTCTTGCCATGGTTATTTTGTGCTTAATGCATCACTAAAAGGTTGTTTCTAATGAAATTAGATTATGTGAAAATGAGAAGCTGTATCAAGTGGAAGATTTTACATGAGTTTCAAAGTGACCGTACCGGCCACAGGTCATACTTTTACAGTTGAAAATGGCGAGTCCGTGCTCGAGGCAGCTTTACGCCAGGGTATCGGCTTGCCTTACGGTTGCCGCAATGGCGCCTGCGGTAAATGCGCAGGCGAGCTGATTAGCGGTGATATTGGGTATGCTGATGAGTTGAGAAGTATGGCGCTGGATGAATATAAGCAGGGCAAGACCCTTTTTTGCCAGGCACGGCCCAAGAGCGATCTCGAAATCAAGGTGCGCGAGATTACCAGTGGTCAGGATATCGAGATCAAGACACTGCCCTGCCGGGTAGAGGCAATGGAGTTGCTCGCACATGACATCATGAAGCTTGAACTCAAACTGCCAGAAACAGAACGCCTGCAGTTTCTTGCGGGCCAGTATATCGAATTCCTGTTAAAAGACGGCAAGCGCCGTGCTTTTTCTATCGCGAATGCACCCCATGATGATCGTTACATCGAACTCCATATACGCCACGTGCCTGATGGCCAGTTTGGCGATTATGTATTCAACGGTATGAAGGTGAAAGAGCTGCTGCGACTTGAAGGCCCGCTCGGTAGTTTTTACCTGCGTGAGGATAGCGATCGACCGATTATTCTGGTTGGTGGCGGTACCGGATTTGCACCACTCAAAGGTATGCTGGAACATGCTTTCCAGGTTGGCATCGAAAGGCCGATCCATTTATTTTGTGGTGTTCGTGCACTTAAAGACCTGTACATGGATAACATGGTAAATGACTGGTTGCAGCAACACGATAATCTCAAGTACACCCCGGTACTGTCAGATCCCGACGAAGGTGACGACTGGCAGGGTGAAACCGGCTTTGTACATGAGGCCATTGTTACAGCCTACCCTGAGCTTTCGGGATACGATGTCTACATGAGTGGGCCGCCACCCATGATCAAGGCGGGCATGGATGCCTTCTATGCGCATGGCCTGCCGGAAACCCAGATCTTCTCGGATTCATTTGAGTATTCGGATGATGCCCTCAAAGCCATGGGTATCACCAAACCCCGGTCCTGATGATTTGTCTGTGACAAATCATGTCCGACACCAAAGCAACGATTCAGCAGCTGACAAACAACTTGCCACAACACGGCAAGGTTGAATGGATCGGGCTGCGTCCGCACAAAAGAGCGGATATGGTTATTGTTGATAAGGCGCTGGCGATTGAAGGTAAAGGGCTTGAAGGCGATCATTATGCCGGACGCAGCGGTAACCGTAGCGTGACCCTGGTTCAGGCGGAACACCTTGGTGTTATCGCATCAGTACTAAATAAGCACGCAGTAATGCCTCATGAGTTGCGACGTAATATCATGGTCAGCGGTATCAATTTACTGGCACTCAAGGGTAAACGTTTTTGTATTGGTGAGGCGTTGTTCGAGATGACAGGGGTCTGCCATCCGTGCTCGCGCATGGAAGAAATACTGGGTCAAGGCGGTTACAACGCGATGCGGGGGCATGGTGGTATTACAGCCAGAATTATTCAGGGTGGCTGGATTGCCCTGGGTGATAGCGTGGGTAATTGCGCGGGTGATCGCGTCGTGATGTTAAATGATCTTTAACTCGGGTGTCTGCACCACACGTTCGAAATCATTAGCCAATGTGTGCTCGCCATAATCACCTGACAGCATGTGCAAACCCTGTCGATAATAATCCTGTGCCAGTATTTTTTCATTCATGTGATCTTCGAGCAATTCAGCCAGCTTTAAAAAAGTAACCGGCATCGGCTGTACTGAAAGACTGGCTTCAAGGTAACTTCTGGCCTTACCCCAGAGGCTCATGCGTGCGCACATCTTGCCCAGGGCAAGCAACAGGTACGCATTATGCTGGTGATCCTCTAGCCAGGCTTCAACATTCAGTAACTGTGACTCGGTAGCAAGAATATCGAGTTCGGAGTACAGCACGATGGTTGATTCCTGCCAGTTGTTATTCAGGTAATCACGCAATACCTGTTCCGCCTCGCCCGAGGCTTGCACACTAACCAGTTCTGATGCGTAATATTCCACTACCTCGGGCAGCTCCCTGATATTGCGAGGTACTTCATCCCACAGCTGGGTCATGGCGCTGATGTCGTTAATTCGACTCCGGTCGCTGATCAGGCCACACCAGGTATCGATCTCCAGCGATAGCAATTTTTCATCAGACATGGCGTTTGTTTTATGTAATTCCGGCATGAGTTCACGCAAGCTGTCCCAGTCGGAAAGCTTATGGTGCGCTTTTGCCAGCAGTTTAAGTACATATGAATGCAAGGGTGATAGTTCGTTGAGACGGTTCAGCGTTGCTAAAGCCTGTTCAAACTGCTGATGTTCAAGTTGTAGCTCGGCCTGGGTCAGGCCGATAGCAATATCGGCTTCCGGGTTACTTTTGTGTGCCTGTCTCAGGTAGTCATCACGGCGATCGTGAGCACCCTGGTATTGTGCGGCACGTGCTGCAGCCAGGTAGGTCAACAGGGCATTTTCATTATGCTCAACTTTCTGCAGCAGGATTTTTTCGGCCTTGGCAAAGCGGCCTTCAGACAGCTCAATCAGACCCTGCTCCAGTGAGTGACGGGCCCTTTCGGCGAGGCGCTGGTGGCGCTTTTCACCAAACAGCGACGTAACTTTCTTCAACAGGTTAAAGGTGTATGACAACAACAGGTATGCAAACAGTATGCCCAGTAAGCCGATGCCGACTTCAAGCAGCGTGGCCTGGTATTGATATTCAGCGAAGCTGACCTGCATGTTGCCGACATCCTGTTTCATGTACATGGCAGCACCGCCAGCAATGATCGCTGCAGATAACAGTATAAATACGAGTCTTTTCATCATTTTTCACCCATTTGTGAACGCCAGTATTTTATCGCATTTAGGCAGGCTTCGTCTGTGGCGTTGTCTGCAACCCTGATTTCGTCAAAACCCAGCGCCTGTGCGAGCACCCGGGCCCGCTCACCTGGGACGACCACGGGCAGTCGGGTCAGGGCTTTTTTATCCGCAGCCAGGTCATACAGGTTTTGCAGACCTTCATTACTGCTAACGGTAAGGATGTCCGCCTGTTCTAGCAGCTGGTTGAACTCATCTACGCAGACCGGCCTGGAGCGCTGGTACATTTCGGCGTATCTAACACTGGCGCCGCGCTCACCCAGGACATCAGCCAGTAGCTCACGACCGCCAACACCACGAAATATTACGATGCGCTTGCCTGCGATAGCATCGCTATGTAACTGTTCATGCTGCAACAGTGAATCGGAATCATGGCCATCGGCAACGATGTCCGCGTTATAACCGCAGTCTTCTATAGCCCGAGCCGTTTTGCTACCAATAGCAACCAGCTTTAATGCAGCGGGAAACCGGGTGATCGTCTTGCAGCTTTCCTCGACGGCCGTGGGGCTGATAAAGATGGCGAGGTCAAACTCGCGCAGGTGTTCAATAATATAGTCACGACTGCTGATGTCATCGGGTGCGGTAATTTCTATGGCTGCAAAAGACAAAGCCGTGCCGCCCGCCTGCTCAATAAGAGCACACAGCTTAGAGGCGCGTTGCCTGGGGCGTGTAACCAGGACTTTTATGTTGGTGAGAGTATCCAGTTTTATACCAGTTGTTTTGCAACAGCCGCCGCGATAGACACATTTGGTCGATTGTTATTGGCTGTGGGTTTGAGCTATTGTATTTCAATCCGAGCCTGTGCAATAGTCAGACACCTATGATCGTGATTCGCCCCACTACCCTTTTGTTTCTATGGATATGTTGCAACCCGGTTGCGGCCTCAGGCGTTGTTTACCAGTACGAGGACGACGAGGAGCGCACATCACTGATAGCCGCTGTGCTCAACTTTGAACAGGAGATGAAGCAGGCCGGCAAACCCATCATGGTTGAGTTCAGCACACCATGGTGTGCCTATTGTGAGGCCCTGGAAGTAGAGATTCTTGAGCCCCTGATACGCAGTGATAAATACAGCGATGCGATCATCATCAGGAAACTGCAGATAGATACTTATTCGGATGTCATCGGCTTTGATGGCAAGCGCTATAAGACGGCTGAATTCAGCCGTAAATATGGCGTGGATTTATATCCGACCCTGGTATTCTTTGATGCTGAGGGACGCGAAATCAGCCAGCGCGTGGTTGGTATTACGGTACTGGATTACGTTGCCGAAGCTGTCGACAAGGCAATCGAAGAAGCTATCAGCGAGGCTCCAGCTCATTCGAACTAGCCAGTGATAAGAGTTGGGTGCTGGTTAGCCCCCCATGTTTTTCAGTTTCTTGCGTATCGATGGCAGGTGGCGACGGCTGATTTCCAGCAGGTCATCCGTGTCATTCAGCCGGATACACTGGTGACCGGCTTCGTTCTTGGATAAACCGTTTATCTGGTGTTCTGCAACCAGCGCATTTCGATGGATACGAATAAAACGCTGACCGAATTCCTGCTCCAGTGCTTTCAGCGACTCTTCAATAAGGTATTCGTGATCATCCGTACGTAGCGTGACATATTTCTGATCTGCCTTGAAATAGATGATGTCTTCAATCGGAATCAGTTCGAGTGAGCCACGACTTTTTACACAGATCTTGCTGCGTGATTCATCGTCATCATCGGTACGCAGGCGCTCGATCTGGGCGCGGGTCAGCCGCTTTGCGGCATTGATTGCATCGGCCAGCCGTTCCTGCTTGATGGGCTTGAGCAGGTAATCAACGGCATGGGTTTCAAACGCCTTGAGCGCATGATCGCTATAGGCCGTGGTGAAAATAATCGCTGGTGGATTATCAATCTGGTTGATATAGCCCGCAGCTTCGAGACCATCCATGCCCGGCATACGTATGTCCATTAATACCAGGTCTGGATTGGCATTCTGTGATTGTAATAAAGCCTGCTCGCCGTTAGCCGCCTCCCCGACAACCTGCTCTCCCATGCCGCTTAACATTTGACGCAGGCGCTGCCTCGCCAGCTGTTCATCATCAACAATCAATACATTCATAATTACGTGACCGGTATTTCCAGTGTTACGGTGTAATTTTGTTTGGTTGCATTTATGTTGAATCCGGCCCTGCTTCCATAGACGAGCTTCAAGCGCTGTCGTATGTTTTCCTGGGCCATCTGGTTACCGCTGGTATGCGCAGCTTCGTCATCCGGTGCTGGATTACTGACTGCGATTATCAGGCTGTCACCTTGCCGTTTTGCCGATATATGGATGGTTCCACCATCAGGCAACGGTTCTATACCATGATATATAGCGTTTTCTGCGAGAGGTTGCAGGGATAATGCCGGAATTTCTGCATCAAATTGCGAATTATCGATATCCCAGCTGATCTGAAGCCGGTCATCCAGCCTGAGTTTTTCGATATCGAGATAGCTGCGCGTGAGCTCTATTTCATCTTTCAGGGTATGAATGTTCTGCTCGCGGAGGCTGGCACGGAACAGATCAGCCAGGTCTTCGATGGCTTTTTCCGCTTCAACGGGCTTGAAGGAAATCAGGCTGGCGATGGTATTCATGCTGTTAAACAGGAAGTGCGGACGTATACGTGCCTTGAGTGCCTGTACCTCGGCTTTCGATTGCGCGTTCAGGTTCAGTTTCCATTGTTGCTGGATATAAAAATAGCGCAACACGACAGCATAGATGGCTGCGCTGATCACCATCATACGTAACAGAAAAGTTTCACCCAACGGTGAAGTGACTTCATCCAGTCCCATCCAGGTGTTCAGTTTCAGCATGATCAGGCTGAATACCAGGCTGACTGACATCATCAGGCAGAAACTTGCGATCATGGTGAGCGCACCACCGAGCCGGTTCATCCATTTGCGGCTGGCGCATAATGCTGCAGCGTTTAGCAAGGCAATCCACTGCATCATCATTGAGATAAAGGCGAGGTTGTCCCAGATTTCTTCAGTAGAAGACGGGATAGTCATGGCCAGCACGATCGCCACCAGCTCGACGATCAGCACCAGCATGAAGATCACGCGTACATCACAAAAGTCCGGCAAAAAACCGGTATCAATAAGGTTCTGCCTGTTATCGCCAGAAGTACTGTCCATTCATAACAAATAGACGAGCAAGCCCGGATTGCAAGTTTTGTTCTGATATACTCGCGAACAATTATGAGCAAGAAAGACGACAACAGGAAAAATCCGGCCAGCGAGGCAACTAATACTGCCTGGGGTGGGCGCTTTAGCGAACAGACCGATGCGTTTGTCGAGGCCTTTACGGCATCGGTTCAGTTTGACCAGCGCATGTACAAACAGGACATTGCTGGTTCGCGAGCGCATGCACGTATGCTGAAAAAGGCAGGCGTGTTGTCGAAGTCCGATTGTGAAGCCATTCTGAAAGGCCTGGATAGTGTTGAACAGGAAATTGAAAATGGTGAATTCGACTGGTCTGTAGCGCGCGAAGATGTACACATGAATATCGAAGCACGCTTGACGGATCTGATCGGTGATGCTGGAAAACGCCTGCATACGGGTCGCTCGCGCAATGACCAGGTTGCGACGGATATCCGTCTTTACCTGCGGGAACAGATTGATTTCATTATTGCCCAGCTGCTGGAAATGCAGAAAGGCTTGCTCGCCCTGGCGCAACGTGAAGCCGATACCATCATGCCCGGCTTCACTCACCTGCAGGTAGCACAGCCTGTAACCTTCGGTCACCATATGCTGGCCTGGTTCGAAATGCTGCAGCGCGATGCTACGCGCATGCACGATTGTCGTGAGCGCATGAACATATCACCGCTGGGTGCGGCAGCACTGGCGGGTACGAGTTACCCTGTCGACCGCGAGTTCACCGCTGATGAGCTGGGCTTTTCTGCGCCGGCGGCCAATTCCCTCGATGCTGTAAGCGATCGTGATTTTGCAATCGAGTTTTGCGCGGCTTCAGCTGTGCTCATGACACATCTTTCACGTATGTCTGAAGAACTGGTGATGTGGTCATCGGCACAGTTTGACTTTATCGAGCTGCCCGACCGCTATTGCACGGGCTCATCCATCATGCCGCAAAAGAAAAATCCGGATGTTCCGGAACTGGTGCGTGGAAAAACCGGTCGCGTCAACGGTAACCTGGTTAGCATGCTGACGTTGATGAAGTCACAACCATTGGCTTATAACAAGGACAACCAGGAAGACAAGGAACCACTGTTCGATACCATCGACACCGTGTCGGGTTCGTTGCGCGCGTTTGCTGACATGGTGCCGGCCATCGAGTGCAAGCGGGAAAACATGTACGCAGCAGCCAAACAGGGCTTTTCTACGGCGACGGATCTCGCGGACTACTTGGTGCGCAAGGGCCTGCCCTTTCGTGATGCCCATGAGGTCGTTGGTAAAGCCGTGGCGTTTGGTATCGAAAGCAAGCTCGACCTCAGCGAGATGCCGCTCGATCAGTTGCAGCAATTCTCGGATATGATCACAGAGGATGTCTTTGATGTGCTGACGCTGGAAGGTTCTGTCGCAGCAAGAAACCATATCGGCGGCACGGCACCGGACCAGGTACGCAAGGCAGCTAAAGCAGCGCACAAGCGCCTGCTCGGTTAACGCCTGGAAGACAGGTTTATTTTTCCAGCTCGGCCTTTAGCTGGGCATCGACCTCGGTATAAAGATCGCGGAATTTTTCGAACAACACCGATGTATTCTCGGTTGTACCCGAGCGACCGATCAGTTCGATTTCTTCAGCCAGCTGTGCCAGACCGATAGCTCCTATACTGCCGCATGAGCTTTTCATTTTATGCGCCACGTTAAAAACAGTATCAGCATCTTTGGCGTTAATAGCGCTGCTTAAAGAGTCGACCTGCTCTGGCATGTAATCAATGAAGGTGCGTATCACATCATTGAGCGCATCGCCCATGAGTTCACGCAATTCGGCCAGTGCATCCGTGTTCAATGCTTGTTCCATGCAATTTCCTTCAGTAGTCGTAGAGTAGCGGGTTTTATCAAAGAGTATAGACGCTGAAATCGCGTTTACTTGGTGATGCGGGAACTCATGTCGCCGACCAGGACAGCTTCGGGTACCTGTAGTTTGATCGCGGCCGCGATTTCCATGAACAGACCGGGTTCGGGTTTGAATGAAACCCACAGCGTGTTCAGCTTCATATCCATGTTGGCAAAGACGACGGACTGGTTGAACTGTTTCAGAGCGCGATCGATGTTGTTGAGGGTGCGCTTGATATGATTTTCGGGTTTCTGGCGCAGCCTGGGGATGATCATCAGAAAGTCGCTGAGGTGGTCGCCGTTTTCATCACGCGTGGGCGCAATCTTCCATAGCGGCTCGGCCGGCTCCATGTCGATGCTGAGCGTGATCTCGCTATTACTGGTTTTGTCCACGTGGCGCCTCGTTTTCTAAACGATCTGAAACCTATATTAGCCCATATCTACCACGGGCGTGTAGATCAGTCACAGGCACTACCAGGGCCTGGCTCAGGATATAATTACAGCACGATATGGACCTGTTTGGCATCGATCGTCGGCAAAAAAGCAGTCTATTGCTGCAATCGTGTGCTGATCAATATTCCATCCCGGTTCCACATGCTCGCGGATTAGTTCAGTGTATTTTTCAACCAGTTACCGATATCACGAATTTCTTCAATACTGACGCTGTGCCCCATCGAATAATCGGTCCACTGCACCGGGTATCCCTGTTGTTGCAGCCGGGTACGGCTGCGAACCCCGAACTGAAATGCCACGATATCATCCTGCAGGCCATGGGCCATGAAAATCGGAGTGTCACGGTTTGCGGCCGATGCCTCCTGTGCCAGTGTGTCGCCGAGCGGCAGGTACGTTGATAATGCCATGATGCCGGCGAGTTTTTTCGGATAGCGCAGTCCGGCATAGAGCGCTATGGCGCCACCCTGCGAAAAACCGGCAAACACAATGCGCTCAGAAGCGATACCCGAGGCGACCAGTTCATCACATAAGCGGTTCAGAATTTGCGCTGATGCCAGGATGCCTTCCATGTCGTCGCGGTTGGCGATATCCAGGCTGGTGATGTCATACCAGCCGCGCATGTGATAACCCTGGTTGATGGTGATCGGCCGCACCGGCGCGTGCGGGAACACGAAACGTATGTTGATGTTGGCCGGCAGATCCAGTTCGGAAACCAGCGGTACAAAATCACTGCCATCGGCACCAAGACCGTGCAGCCAGATCACGGCAGCCGACGCCGGTTCGCCCGGCCGGGTTTCAATAATGATGGGTGCATCTTCGCTGTTCATGGCCAGGCATTATCAACAGGGTGGTTTCGGAGCGCACAGAATATTGCAATAATCGCCCTTTGACTACTCAACAAGGTTGAATTTATTCGTGCGCGTAACATTTGTACTCATCTGGATGCTACTGATCTCTGCCTGTGGCCAGACCGGGCCGTTGTACTTGCCTGAAGACGACCAACAGGAAAAGGAGCAGACAAGCTAATGGATTATTTTAATTATCGCGAGGGTCGGCTGTGGGCCGAGGATGTCGATATCAGTGCGCACATTGCCGAGTGGGGTACGCCCTGCTACGTGTATTCACGCGCAACCCTGGAGCGCCACTGGAAAGCATTCGATCAAGCGCTGTCAGCGTTGCCACACCTGGTTTGTTATGCCGTGAAAGCCAATTCGTCGCTGGCCGTGCTGAATCTGCTGGCCAGGCTGGGCTCGGGTTTTGACATTGTCTCTGTGGGTGAACTCGAGCGCGTGCTTGCGGCGGGTGGTGAGGCAGGCAAGGTCGTATTTTCGGGTGTCGGCAAGCGCCGCGACGAAATCGAGCGCGCGCTGCAAGTCGGTATCCGTTGCTTTAACGTGGAATCGCTTGCTGAACTCGAGCTGATCGAGCAGGTGGCCGCCGACATGGGTAAAGTGGCTCCCGTTTCATTACGGGTGAATCCGGATGTGGATGCCAAAACGCATCCCTATATTTCAACAGGTTTGAAAGAGAACAAGTTCGGTGTGTCCATGGAAGACGCCATAGCCGCGTATCAGCGCGCGGCTGAATCCAGTCACCTCGAGGTGCATGGCATCGACTGTCATATCGGCTCTCAACTTACCGAAATAGCCCCGTTTGTTGATGCCCTGGACCGTGTGCTGGCGCTGATCGACAAGCTCGATGGGCTGGGTATCAAGCTGAAGCATCTCGACATGGGCGGTGGTCTTGGTATCCGCTATCGAGATGAAGAGCCGCCTGAACCGGCTGAACATGCTGCCGCACTGGTTGAGCGTTTACGCGAGCGTGAGCTGGAAATTCTGATCGAGCCTGGACGTGCCATAGCCGGGAATGCAGGTATATTAATCACGCAGGTTCTATACCTGAAACATAATGAAGATAAAAACTTTGCGATTGTTGATGCCGCAATGAACGATTTAATGCGCCCCGCTTTGTATCAAGCCTGGCAGGAGATCCTTCCGCTGAAGCAGCCTGAAGATAGATCTTCGGCAAAAGTCGACAGCCTGGACGATAGCGTGAAAACCTATGATGTGGTGGGCCCGGTGTGTGAAACCGGCGACTTCCTGGGCAAAAACCGCGATCTTGTTATCGAGCAGGGCGACTACCTGGTGGTGCGTTCAGCGGGCGCCTACGGATTTTCCATGAGCTCCAATTACAACACCCGTCCGCGCGCGGCCGAGGTTATGGTGGATGGAGAAAAAGCCGAGATAGTGCGAAAACGTGAAACTATCGAACAATTATTCCAGAATGAAGTCATATTAAGCTGAAAATAAAAGGGTTAATCTGCCTGATTTTTCTTTTTTCTGCCAAATTGTCCTATTGTTTTCAGGCCACTTTGTTATGCTAATGAAGTTAGTTTAGTTGTAATAGAGGAATATCAATGAATAAATTATCTCGCCTGGCATTTTTGCTAATTATGTTTGCCAGTTTTGCACTGCCTGTTCATGCTTCTGTTACCGGTATCGATGCTGGTGCGGCATGTGACATCGTTGCAGCTGATGGCGACAAAAAACCTGAAGGCGAAAAGCCAAAAGAAGGTGAAGAAGAACCTGAATGTGATTAATCACACCTGTTGTATCACCTGGTTGTCCATATAAGTAATCAATAAATATTTTTTTAAATAAGCAGTCGAGAGACTGCGAGTAAACACCTATTGGAGGAGACCACTCTCATGTTAAAAGCAAAACTTGTTGCTGTTTCAATGCTGGCCGCTGGCCTGACGATTTCTGCAAATGCGTTTGCAGCTGGCAAGCCGGTTGGCATTACGCCGAAGATGATGGACGCTGAAGTTGTTCATGATGGTAAAAAAGTGAAAATTTCACGTAACCAGAATAACAAGAACACAGTTAACCCATCATTTGCCAAGACTTCACGCCCATGCCCGCCGTTCTGTATTCAGCCATCTACGCTGGCTCCAGGCGTTGAAACCATCGGCGAAGTCGAAGTCATCGAGTACCTGAAGAAAATGTCAGCGGGTGACGAGACCATCCTGGTGATTGACTCACGTACACCTGACTGGGTCAAGAAAGGCACTATTCCTGGCGCCAAGAATCTTCCATGGACCAAGCTGAATCCTGCCAAGGGTGCTGATCCTGTTTCTATCATGGAAATCATGGAAGACGAGTTTGGTGTAACTGAAAGTGAAGGCCTGCTGAACTTCAGCAAAGCCAAGACCCTTGTTCTGTTCTGTAACGGCATGTGGTGTGGTCAGTCTCCGAACAACATCAAGAACCTGCTTAAGTTCGGTTACCCTGCACACAAGATCAAGTGGTACCGTGGTGGTATGCAGGACTGGGAAATCCTGGGTCTGAGCACTGTTCCAGGCAAGTAATCCCGCATCATCCAGATGTATGAAAAGGCCACCTTCGGGTGGCCTTTTTTTGGTTGCAACGGAGGCACAGAGGGCACAGAGGTCTTACGATTGTTGTCATTTCGACCGCAGGGAGAAATCTCCCGGGCGTTCTCATGCTGTTCAGGAGATCTCTGCCGTTGGTCGAGATAACATGCATGGCCCTATACAAGAAAAAACTCCGCGCCTAATTACCTAAAACATATAATTTTTATCTTTGCGTTCTTCGCGTCTTTGCGGTGAAATCAACCCCATGCAAATCAACTTCACCAAAATGCATGGCATCGGCAACGACTTTGTTGTCATCGATGCGATCAACCAGTCAATCGACCTGAGCATGGAACAGGTTCGCTTCATTGCGAACCGGCATTTTGGTGTCGGTTGTGACCAGTTGTTGCTGGTCGAACCACCAACGCTGGAAGGCGCAGAGTTTCGCTACCGTATATATAATGCGGACGGCGGTGAAGTATCACAATGTGGCAATGGTGCCCGTTGTTTTGCGCGTTTTGTCACGGACCGTGGCATGACTACCAGCACCACGATTCCAGTTGAGACGCAAGCGGGCATGATCTATCTAGAGATCGAAGACGACGGCCAGGTCAGTGTTGATATGGGCATACCCTCGTTTGATCCCGAGGATTTACCGTTTATTGCCAATGAAAGCGATGCAGACGACACTGAATACCATCAGTTGATGGTGAATGGTGAAAAATATGCTATAGGTGCTGTATCTGTCGGCAATCCGCACGCGGTGTTGCTGGTCGATTCAGTGGCAGAAGCGCCGGTTGAAGAACTCGGCGCAGCTATCGAAAATCATGAACGGTTTCCTGAACGTGTTAATGTTGGTTTCATGGAAATTATGGATCGTAGCCATATCCGCCTGCGCGTGTTTGAGCGCGGCGCAGGAGAAACCATGGCTTGTGGTACCGGTGCCTGTGCTGCAGTAGCGGTGGGCATCCATAACAGCTTGCTGGATGAAACGGTTCATGCAGAGTTAACAGGGGGCGACCTTACTATTCGCTGGTCTGGACACGGTGAACCATTACTGATGACGGGGCCGGCACAAACTGTATTTGAAGGGCAAATAACACTGTGAATACACAAGCACAAGAACAAAAACAAGAATCGCTTGATGCAGAACAACAGCTGATTGAGCTGTTAAAACAATTTCCAGATATTTTAAGCCGCTATCCTTCCTTACTGACTGAGCTCGAAATCACGCATGAAACCGGCAAGGCCGTGTCGTTGATCGAACGCCAGGTCAGTACGCTGCGTGACAAGTTACAGAGTTCTGACAAGCGATTACGCGAACTCATGGATATCGCCCGCAGTAACGAAAGGCTTGCCGAAAGTCGCCACCGTCTGGCAATCAATTTACTCGGCGCGCATGATCTTGATGATGTCATTAGCCTGGTTCTGGCTGAACTTGGTAACGAGCTGGATGCGGATTTTGCCGTGCTTCGCCTGTTCAGTGATGATCAGCAAATTATCGACAACAAACCGGATGTGTTTGTGCATTCGGATGATGAAGGCTTGAGCGCTTTTACCACCATGCTCGACAACAGTAACCCGGTATGTGGACGTTGTAGCGAAGAACAAAAGGCCTTCATGTTCAGAGATGAGGCAGACGCTGTCGGTTCTGCAGCGATAATTCCGTTGGTTGCGGGCTCACGACTTGGCCTTCTGGGCCTTGGCGGCAGGGACGAGCATCGCTTCAATATTTCCATGGGCACAGAATTTCTCAAGCAGATCGGTGAACTGGTAAGCGCTGCACTCGCAGTGCACCTCGAAGACTGATGTCTCTCGAAACTGATCTGCAAGATTTCCTGACCTATCTGCAATCAGAAAAAAGGTATTCACCACACACGCTCGCTGCGTATCACCGTGACCTTGATGCGTTCATTGCATTTGGCAAAGAACGTGGTATTGAGCAGTTTAAAACGGTTGATGACCATGTCGTGCGTGGCTTTGTTGCGAGTCAGCATCGTAAAGGGCTTTCCGGTAAAAGTTTACAACGGCAGCTGTCTTCGATACGCAGCTTGTTCAACTGGTTGTGTCGACACAAACGTGCAGACAGCAATCCGGCCCAGGGGGTGCCGGCGCCCAGGTCGGTGAATCGTCTGCCCGAAACACTGGGTGTTGATCAGCTTGACCGCTTACTGGCCTTCAAGGGTGATGATGCCCTGGCTTGCCGTGATCGTGCCGTCATGGAATTGTTTTACGGTTGCGGGCTGCGCCTTTCCGAACTGACCGGTCTGGACCTGGGTGATATCGACTGGCAACAGAAAACTGTGATGGTTACAGGAAAAGGCAGCAAGCAACGCGTGATTCCTTTTGGTAGCAAAGCGGAAGCCGCCATGAAGCACTGGATCAAGCAGCGTAATGGCTGGTTACAGCAGGATGAAAAGGCATTATTTATAAGCAGCCGTGGCACCCGCATCAGTAACAGTAGCGTGCAACAGCGCCTGAAAAAGCGCGCATTACAGCAGGGTGTTGGGATATCGCTGCACCCCCACATGCTGCGGCATTCGTTTGCATCCCACATCCTCGAGTCATCTAATGACCTGCGCGCGGTACAGGAACTGCTGGGCCATGCCAACCTGAGTACCACGCAGATTTATACCCATCTCGATTTCCAGCATTTGGCTGGTGTTTACGATAAGGCACATCCAAGATCACGCAATAAGTGATTAACCGCAGAGGCGCAGAGTTTTTTATAGGTGTTCTGTCATCTCGACCGCAGGGAGAGATCTCCTGAACAGCATTAGAACGCCGGGGAGATTTCTCCCTGCGGTCGAAATGACAACATTATTAACAACTCTGCGCCTCCGCGGTAAAAAAAATACCACCAAAACATGTAAGTAAGTCTTTTGTATGAAACAGGTATAATCACACCATCATTAACTTGTTTAGATTGTTATGCTGATTACGCTTTCCCCTTCCAAGGGCCAGGATTTTGAAATACCGGCACCAACGCGCAAGTACAGCAAGCCTGTTGCGCTCAAAGATTCAGAGATACTGATTAAGGAACTGCGCAAGATCAAGCAGAAAGACCTGCAGTCCTTGATGACAATCAGTGAGAATATTGCCGAACTCAACGTTGATCGTTACAAGGCTTTTAATACGCCGTTCAATACAAAAAACGCGAAACAGGCCATTTATGCGTTCAAGGGTGATGTTTATAGCGGTATCGATGTCGAACATTTTGATGACGATGATCTTGCCTATGCGCAGGACCACTTGCGCATTCTTTCCGGGCTGTATGGCTGCCTGCGTCCACTCGACCTGATTCAGCCGTATCGTCTGGAAATGAAGACCAAATTACACAACCCGCGCGGCGATAATCTTTACCAGTTCTGGGGTGAGAGCATTACCGAAAAGTTGAACAAGGAGCTGGTGAAACAGCAAGATCCAACACTGGTGAACCTGGCTTCCAACGAATACTTCAAGTCGGTGAAGCCTAAAATGCTCAAGGGCAAACTGCTCAATATCAATTTCAAGGATACCAGGGACGGCAAGACGCGCGTGGTGGCACTCTTTGCCAAGCGCGCCCGCGGCATGATGGCTGATTACATCATTCGCAACCGAATCGAGAAACCGGCTGACCTGAAAAAATTCAAGCAGGGCGGTTACAAGTTTTCCAAAGCGCTCTCGGATGACACGCAGTGGACCTTTGAGCGCGCGCAGCCAGCTTCACCCTGAATACAGCCAGAGCCCGCAACACGGCGCTAAACGGTGTAAAATCACGTCCCCCCGAGCTTAAAAAGAAATTCAGGAGATAAGCGTGGAAAATTTCCATGGCACCACGATCGTAACGGTGCGTCGCGGCAATAATGTTGTCGTCGGCGGTGACGGTCAGGTCACACTAGGTAATACCGTAATGAAAGGTAATGCGACCAAGGTACGTAAACTGTACCAGGACAGGGTGATCGCGGGCTTTGCCGGCGCTACCGCAGATGCATTTACCCTGCTTGAGCGCTTTGAAGGTATGCTGGAAAAGCATAACGGCCAGCTCAAACGCGCTGCCGTCGAGCTCGCCAAAGACTGGCGTACAGACCGGGCTCTGCGCCGTCTCGAGGCCATGATGATCGTTGCAGACAAGGGCTCTTCGCTACTGATCTCGGGCACCGGTGATGTGATCGATACGGTCGATGACCTCATCGCGATCGGCTCTGGCGGCCCTTATGCCCAGTCTGCTGCACGCGCTTTATTCGATAATACCGAATTGTCTGCACGCGATATTGTCGAAAAAAGCCTGATGATTGCCGGTGATATCTGTATCTACACCAACCAGTCGCTGACGGTCGAAGAAATCGAATAGCTTAGCCAGGAAACTTGAATTATGTCTGAAATGACACCCCGTGAAATTGTCCAGGAACTGGATAAACACATTGTTGGCCAGGATGCGGCCAAGCGTGCCGTGGCGATTGCACTGCGTAACCGCTGGCGCCGTATGCAGATCGAAGAGAGTCTGCGCAACGAGATTACACCGAAAAATATCCTGATGATCGGACCCACCGGCGTCGGTAAAACCGAAATCGCACGTCGCCTGGCACAACTGGCGAAAGCCCCGTTCGTCAAGGTGGAGGCAACAAAGTTCACCGAAGTTGGCTATGTTGGGCGTGAAGTTGACTCGATCATACGCGATCTTGTCGACATGTCGATAAAAACCACGCGTGAGCAGGAAATGGAAAAGGTACGTCACCTGGCTGAAGATGCCGTTGAAGAGCGCATTCTCGATGCGTTGCTGCCACCACCACGCGACAGCTTCGGTGAACCCGTGTCTGACCAGGAATCATCAACACGACAGAAATTCCGCGTCAAATTGCGCCAGGGGGAGCTCGATGACAAGGAAATCGAAATCGAAGTCACGGTGAAACCCGTGGGTGTCGAAATCATGGCGCCACCCGGGATGGAAGAAATGACTTCGCAGTTACAGGGCATGTTCCAGAATATGTCTGGCGACAAGAAAAAGACGCGCAAAATGAGCGTTGCCCAGGCACAAAAGCTGCTGCTGGATGAAGAGGCGGCCAAACTGATCAAGGAAGAAGAGATAAAAAGCCGTGCGCTGGAAAACGCTGAGCAGAATGGCATCGTGTTTATCGATGAAATCGACAAGGTGGCCAAGCGCGCTGAATCAGGTGGCGGCGCCGATGTGTCCCGCGAAGGCGTGCAACGCGACCTGCTGCCATTGGTGGAAGGCTGCACTGTGACCACCAAGTACGGTATGGTCAAAACCGATCATATCCTGTTCATTGCGTCCGGTGCATTTCATCTATCCAAGCCGTCAGATCTTATCCCGGAGTTACAGGGCCGCTTGCCAATACGTGTCGAGTTTACGGCATTGAATGCGGACGATTTCAAGCGCATCCTGACCGAACCGGACGCTTCCCTGACCACACAGTACAGCGCATTAATGAAAACCGAGGGCGTTGATATCGAGTTCACCAGTGATGGTGTCGAACGTGTTGCCGAAGTCGCATTTGATGTAAATGAGCGTTCGGAAAACATCGGTGCCCGACGCCTGCATACTGTAATAGAGCGCCTGCTCGAAGAGATATCATTTGATGCGCCCGACAAGGCAGGGCAGAATCTGATCGTTGACAGGGAATATGTTGAAAACAGCCTTGGCGAACTGGCCCAGGATGAAGACCTGAGCCGCTACATCCTGTAACAGGGTCTGTAATAAAGCCAGAAATAGTGAATAAAAGCGGACAAGTAATAATTATGCCAAAACCAACCAATATCAGCCTGCACCAGAAAAGCCGTGTCCTCGAAATTGATTTCGATGATGGCAAAAATTTTCAGTTGCCCTGCGAGTACCTGCGGGTGTATTCACCATCCGCCGAAGTCACTGGCCATGGTCCAGGGCAGGAGGTCCTGCAACTGGGTAAAGAAGATGTAAACATTACCGCGATCGAACCCCAGGGCAACTATGCGATTAAACTGGTATTTGATGATAAACACGATACCGGCCTGTATACATGGGAATACCTGTACGAACTGGGAGCTGACTATGACAACAAGTGGCAGGATTACCTTGAACGCGTTAAGCAAGCTGGCCACGAGCGCAAGAAACCGGACTAAATCATGAGCGCCAAAAAAACACATTTTGGTTATTCCCAGGTTGACGAAGACAAGAAGGAGAGCCTGGTTGCCGGTGTGTTCAATTCTGTTGCTGGTAAATACGATGTGATGAACGACGTCATGTCGTTCGGTATCCATCGCATCTGGAAAAAAATTGCACTGCAGCATACCGGCCTGAAAAAAGGTATGCGAGCACTTGATGTGGCCGGTGGTACCGGTGACCTCAGTATTGAGATGTCAAAGCAGGTTGGCCCGACCGGTGAAATTGTTATGTCGGATATCAATGCGGCTATGCTCGAGCAGGGCAGGCGCCGCTTGCTGGATAAGGGTGTCGCCGGCAACGTTCAGTTCGTTGAGGCCAATGCCGAAGACCTGCCGTTTGAAGATAACAGCTTCGATTGCATAACCATCGCGTTTGGTTTGCGTAACGTCACACACCAGGACAGGGCGCTGTCCTCGATGTACCGGGTATTGAAACCGGGTGGTCGTTTGCTCGTGCTTGAGTTTTCAAAGCCTGTCGTTCCCGGCCTTAACAAGCTATACGATTTTTATTCCTTCAATGTCTTGCCTGCCATGGGCAAGGTCATCGCTAACGATGAAGCGAGTTATCGCTACCTTGCAGAATCCATTCGTATGCACCCTTCACAGGATACACTCAAACAGATGATGCAGGATGCAGGCTTTGAGCGTTGTAGTTATCACAATATGTCCGGCGGCATTGTTGCCTTGCATAAAGGGTTCAAACTCTAAATGATCTTTTTGTTCGATAACGGTGTTGCGTTAATTTCTGCGTGTCCTCGTGAATTACATATACATGGCGCTACTCAAAATCAATGCGCCTTGTTGTCAAACAAAAAACCTTATTTAGTTGATAGCAGGCAGATATAAATGCTGCTACTGGAAAAAGCGTTCAATAACTACCTGGCGCTGGACCCGGAAGCGCCGGAAAAGCTGGCGGCTTTTGATGGCAAATTGATTTGCATAGAAGTTCTTGGCGTTAATAAAAACATCTATCTCTTTGTCAAAGGGTCGCGTATCGATGTCATGCCGGATTGTGACATTGAGCCGGACACGGTGATCAGTGGCACGCCTGCTGCCCTGCTCAAACTGGGCATCAAGCGGGATGCGGCTCCTTTGTTGTTTGCACGGGAAATAGAAATACGCGGCGATGTCCGACTTGGGCGTCAGTTCAGGGCGCTGCTTACAGAGATGGACATTGACTGGGAAGAACAGCTTGCCGCTATTGTGGGAGATGTCGCTGCGCACCATGTGATGCAGGTGTTTAACGGATTGAGAGCCTGGGGGCGTTCTGCCGCAGAGAACTTCACGGATGATGTTGGCGAATACCTGCAGGAAGAAAGTCGGGATGTTGTCAGCGGTGCTGAAATGGAAGCATTTTTTGATGATGTCGATGCCTTGCGCAATGATACAGATCGGCTGGAAGCGAAAATCAAACAGTACATGGGTGCGCTTGTCTGATGCGTTATCTACGGCCCAACGAGTTTTTCAGGCTGCTACGTATCAATTTTGTCTTGATGCGTCATGGTCTGGATGACATTGTCTTTGCCACTCACCTGTTCAGACCATTCCGCTTTCTGATATATCTTAATCCGATTAACTGGCTTCCACGTAAGCGTGAACCCAGGGCGGTAAGAGTCAGAAAAGCACTTGAGGACCTGGGGCCGATTTTCACCAAGTTTGGCCAGATGTTATCGACAAGGCGTGATTTGCTGCCAGATGATGTTGCTGATGAGCTGGAAAAATTACAGGATGCAGTGCCCGCATTTCCCGGTGTAGTAGCACAACGTATTATTGAACAGGCATTTGGTAAGCCAGTACATGATGTAGTAGATGAGTTCGAGCAGGATCCACTGGCTTCTGCATCGATTGCACAGGTGCATGCCGCCAGGCTGAAAGGCGGCGAAGAGGTCATCATCAAGGTGCTGCGCCCCGATGTGATGCCGGTGATCAAGCGTGATATTTCTCTGCTCTACATCATTGCTGAACTGGCTGCGCGCTATTCGTCACAGGCTCGACGCCTGCGCCCGGTAGAGGTCGTTGCCGAATATGAAAAGACCATAATTGATGAGCTCGACCTGCTACGTGAAGCTGCCAATGCCAGCCAGTTACGCCGTAATTTTGAAGGCGCCAGCAGCCTGTACGTGCCAGAAGTGTACTGGGACTACTGCAGCAAAAACGTACTGGTTATGGAGCGCATCTATGGCGTGCCTATTCGTAATGTCGATGAACTGAAACGTAAAGATACCAACATGGAGCGCCTCGCGGAGCTCGGCGTTGAGATCTTCTTTACCCAGGTATTCAGCCACAATTTTTTTCATGCTGATATGCATCCGGGCAACATATTTGTCGATATCAATGACCCGGAGCATCCAAAATATATCGCGGTCGATTTTGGCATCATGGGTACACTCAACACCGTCGACAAGCGCTACCTCGCTGAAAACTTCCTTGCGTTTTTTCAGCGTGATTACCACAAGGTTGCAAAACTTCATGTTGAGTCAGGCTGGGTTCCTGCTGGTACCCGTGTCGATGAATTCGAGTCCGCGATCAGGAGTGTTTGTGAACCCATATTTGAAAAGCCGTTAAGCGAGATTTCTTTTGGGCAGCTACTGCTGCGACTGTTCCAGACGGCGCGTCGCTTTAATATGGAAGTGCAGCCGCAACTGGTACTGTTGCAGAAAACGCTATTGAATATCGAGGGCCTGGGCAGACAGCTCTACCCGGAACTCGACTTATGGAAAACGGCCAAGCCGTTCCTCGAGCGCTGGATGGAAGAACAGGTTGGCGTGAATTCCATGATGAATGGCCTCAAAGACAACCTGCCGCACCTGGTTGAGAAGTTGCCCGAGATGCCAAGCCTGATCTACGCTGCTACCAAACGCATTGCCGAAGGTGAAGATGTCGAGCGGTTAACGAGAGAGATTCACAAGATACGGGGTGAGCTCAGGCGCAATAACCAGCGTAGCGTACTGACAATCATTGGTACCGGCCTGGTCATGTCCGGATTAATTATCTACGGCCTCGATGTTTATCCTTCGACACTGTACGGAGGCGCACCTTTAATTACCTGGATAACCGGTGGGCTGGGTGCTGCCTTGCTGCTGATAGCTACACAGGATTAAGGTGTATTTACTATGAGTAATGACCTCGTTGATATGGCTTTCGAAGAAGCAGCAAATGCAGATGTTTCGCATATTCTCGATGGCCTCAACGAGGCACAACGTGAAGCCGTAACCGCACCACCCGGGCATATGCTGGTACTGGCCGGCGCCGGCAGCGGCAAGACGCGAGTGCTGGTGCATCGTATTGCATGGTTATGCCAGGTCGAGGGCGTATCGCCCTACAATATCTTTGCCGTGACCTTTACCAACAAGGCGGCAGCAGAAATGCGTGGCCGTGTTGAGAAACTGCAGGGCATGCCCGTTTCGGGTATGTGGGTCGGCACCTTCCATGGCCTGTCACATCGGTTGTTACGCGCACACTGGAAAGAAGCCGGTCTGCCTCAGACCTTTCAGATACTGGATTCTGATGATCAATACCGCCTGATCAGACGTGTGCTCAAGGCGCTGGAACTTGATGAATCACGCTGGCCGCCGCGACAGGCACAAGGCTTCATCAACGCGCGTAAAGATGAAGGTCAAAGACCGCAGCACGTAGACACCTCAAGCAACCCGATCTATACGCAGCTGGTAAGAATCTATACGGCCTACGAAGAAGCCTGCAAGCGCGCAGGTGTTATCGACTTCGCTGAATTGCTGCTGCGTACACTTGAATTATTGCGCGATAACCAGTCGCTGCTTGAGCATTATCAGAGTCGCTTTAAACACCTGCTGGTCCATGTGTTCCAGGATACTAATACTATACAGAATGCATTGATTCGTTTACTCGCAGGTAACAACAATAAAGTCTTTAGTGTGGGCGATGATGACCAGGCGATTTATGCCTGGCGTGGTGCGCGCGTTGAAAACATTCAGCTGTTCCAGAAACATTTCAAAGATGCAGAGCTGGTACGATTGGAGCAAAACTACCGTTCCACAACGACCATCCTTTCCGCGGCGAATGCGTTAATCGATCACAACAGTGATCGCATGGGTAAAAAGCTCTGGACCAGTGGCGAAGATGGCGAACAGATACTTTTTTACAACGCGTTCAATGAGCTTGATGAAGCACGCTTTGCCATCGACCGTGCGAAACAGTGGATTGAGAATGGCCATGCGCGTTCGGAAATCGCGATACTGTATCGCTCTAACGCGCAGTCACGTGTATTCGAGGAGCGCCTGGTCAGTGAAGGTATACCTTACCGTGTTTATGGTGGTTTGCGATTCTTCGAACGTGCCGAGATTAAAGATGCGCTCGCTTACCTGCGCCTGATTGATAACCGAAACGATGATGCCTCGTTTGAGCGTGTTGTAAATACGCCAACGCGTGGCATAGGCGATCGCAGCGTTGAAAAGATACGCGAAGTCGCGAAGCAGAAAAATTATTCGATGTGGGAAGCCGCGCGCACATTGCTTGATCGCAAGGAACTCGCTGCACGCGCAACCAATGCGATAGCAGGTTTTGTACGCCTGATTGATAGCTTGTCAGAAGATTCAGCCGAGCTCGACCTGTTTGAACAGGTAGAACATGTAATCCATGCCAGTGGTCTTATCGAGCATTACAGTAAAGAAAAGTCAGAAAAAGCCGAAGCACGCGTGGAAAACATCGAGGAACTGGTCACAGCAGCGCGTGGTTTTGATTATGATGCAGATAGCGATGAGTACACGGGTATGGCCAAGCTCACCGCATTCCTCACGCATGCGGCACTGGAAGCGGGTGAAGGCCAGGCGAAGGAATGGGAAGACTGCATACAGTTGATGACCTTGCACAGTGCGAAAGGACTCGAGTTCCCGCTGGTTTTCATTGTTGGTCTTGAAGAAGGTTTATTTCCGAGCCAGCGCTCACTGGACGAGGAAGGCAAACTCGAGGAAGAACGCAGGCTTTGTTACGTCGGCATAACGCGTGCAAGACAGCAGCTGGTATTAACATCCGCTGAGCATCGCAGGCTCTATGGCCAGGACATGTACCCTACACCATCACGCTTTATCAGCGAAATCCCCGAACACTTGCTCAATGAAATACGATCGAAGCCGTCGGTATCACAGCCGGTTTATCAGCCGCAGGCCACAGCTGCTGCTCCGGTTAATGGTGTTGGTGTTGGCATGCGTGTAATGCATGCCAAGTTTGGTGAGGGTACCGTGCTAAATGTCGAGGGTAGCGGTGCGCATGCCCGGGTACAGGTGAACTTTGAATATGCCGGAACAAAATGGCTGGTTATGGCTTATGCCAACCTGCAGCCCGTTTAAACATTTTGTTAATTAACAACATGTCATTTCGACTGCAGGGTGAAATCTCCCGAAGTTTTTAGCTCAGTTCAGGGGATCTCTCCCTGCAGTCGAGATGACAGTGTGTTTATATAATTCTTGTGCCCCTGTGGCCAGTGATGAGGTAATTAAATGAAACGTCGTGACTTTATCAAGAAGGCTGGAATAGGTGGTGTTGCCGCTAGCAGTGTTGCAGCACCTGCCATTGTCAGTGCCAAAACGAAGCTCAAGTGGAAAATGGTTACTACCTGGCCGAAGAACTTTCCTGTACTGGGTACCGGGGCCAATGAACTGGCCAGGCTGATTACCGAAATGTCAGACAAGCGCATCAGTGTGAAAGTTTATGGCGCAGGCGAGCTGGTGCCGGCTTTCGAAGTTTTTGATGCGGTGTCCAGAGGTACGGCGCAAATGGGTCACGGCGCGGCGTATTACTGGAAAGGCAAAATCGAAGAGGCGCAATTTTTCTCAACGGTACCGTTTGGCATGAATGCGCAGGAAATGACAGCCTGGTTGTATCACGGTGGTGGTATGGAGCTGTGGGAAGAAACCTATGCGCCGTTCGGTGTGCTGCCTGCAGCAGCGGGTAATACCACGGTGCAGATGGCTGGCTGGTTCAACAA
The DNA here is from genome assembly GCA_029287435.1 of Gammaproteobacteria bacterium. Taxonomy (GTDB): domain Bacteria; phylum Pseudomonadota; class Gammaproteobacteria; order SZUA-229; family SZUA-229; genus JABDQW01. Next base: position 6,843 of record JARFRD010000025.1, on the reverse strand, counting down.
GGAAATTAACAGCGTTGCAGACCTCAAGGGCTTGAAAATGCGTATCCCCGGGCTCGGTGGTGAAGTGTTGAGACGCGCCGGTGGTACCCCCGTGAACCTGCCGGGCGGCGAACTGTTTACCTCGTTAAAGACCGGCGCGATTGATGCTACCGAGTGGGTAGGACCGTATAACGACCTGGCTTTTGGTTTGTACAAGGCCGCCAAGTATTACTACTACCCCGGCTGGCATGAGCCAGGCACGACGCTGGAAGCGGTTATCAACAAGAAGGCGTTTGAAGCCCTGGATAAGGATTTACAGAGTATTGTTAAAAATGCCTGCCGCATGGTTAACCAGGACATGTCGACCGAGTTCACCGCGAAAAATAATGCGGCACTCGATACGCTGGTTAACAAGTACAAGGTCGATGTACGTAAATTACCCGATGACGTGCTCGGTAAACTCAAGGGCCTGTCAGAAGAAGTCGTCACCGAACTGGCCGGCAAGAATGAAGCCGCTAAAAAAATATACCAGTCTTACGACAAGTTCAGAAAACAGGTTATGGCCTGGCACGATATCTCCGAGAAGATTTACTTCAACGTGCGTTAATTTGTACTAGCCTGGAGGATGTCTGGATTAAGAGGGATCGGCACAGTTTGCAGCGGTGCCATACGGGCTGAATACACCCCCTGGCGGGTCGATACTCAGGTCTTCCAGGTCTTTAACCAGGACACGCAAACTAAGGTCATAGCTGGAAGTGCTGCCGGGAAGTCCGTCCGATACTTCAGCGGTTACCCTGACGTCAGACCAGGCGCCTTCAGACTTGGGATACGTGATCGCAAAGTAACCGAATCCGTTCTCATCCGTTACCACAATGTTTGAGCCGGGGCTGATTGTAGGTACTTTTGTTGGGTGTTCCGTTAAGGTAGGTACATCCGGCTCGAGTACGCCGTTGCCATTCACATCTTCACCCGCATCCAGTGCACCGTTGTTATTCGTGTCTTCAGAGGCGCAGACCGCAGACACGCTGGTGCCCCAACGATCAGCAGTGCCATCAGGCGGCACCGTGCTATCAACAGCCACATACTGACCCTTGTTATAGGACAGCGGTGTGAGCTTGATGGTAACAAAGGTATTGGCTGAAGGCGCACCTTCAGGGTCCGATACCTGCACCGCGAATTCTTCCTGGTACTGAAGGCTGCCCAGCTCAAGCAGAGTACTCGAGTTGCCAATCAACACGCGATTGCCGTCATCATCGCTATCGCAACCGAGCAGTGAAACAAAGGCAAGTAACGGGAGAAATAATCTTGCAAGTTTAAGTAGGCGCATGAATACACAAGTTTTACTGATTCACCAAGGTATATAGCAGATTTTTATTGCAAATTTAGTCAGACCGGGCATTTAAATCGTAATTTCAACGCCACTGACAGACTCGGCATCAGTGTGGTACTCGGGCGTGCAGAGAATCAGCTGGGAGTGGTCTATGGCATGTGTGTTGACCAGGTAATCTTTTGCTTTTGTCTGCCTTTGTTGTGCAATGGTCTCAAGTTTTTCAATCTGTTTTGGCTTGAGTTGTAATTCCTCGCCCTCTTTGAGATCCTTTGTGCGTGAATACAGCTTATGTATATCTGTAAGGTTAGTCATGCCGCACATGGTTAAATGCAGGTGCGGCTTTTCCTTGAGTAATATTGCAAGCTTATCGAGTTGCTCTTTGCCCGCAGAAGTCATCTCTGGTGAACCGGCATCAAACGGTATAGGTTCGAAATTGAGCGCAGTAGCCATGTTGAACAACACATTGCCGCCTGCATAGGCGAGGCCATAAGGCGTATAGAATGTAACCAGTGTCACCGTTGTTGCCTTCGCCGTGGCCTGTATAATCGCGTTTGTTGGATCGAAATTAGGATTATTCACATCTCCAGTGATGGGGATACTGAGTTTGATCGTATCTTTTTTGTCCTTTAGCAGAATCAGGGACTGGTTGATAGGCATACCAAACATGTCATCCAGTGCCTTGGCGTCCTCTTTGCTTACTGCCTTAAGATTAAATTTTTGTAATTTCAGATCAATAACACTGTCTAGCTGACCGTCTACTGCAAGAAGTTTTAATTCAGCATCGAGTTGCCCACTCTTGATAATGTGGCCAATTTCTTTTTTGGCCGCATTGGAGAAAGCGCGTAAATCAATTCCGTCCACGTTGCCTGTCGCATCAAATGACAGCCTTTCCTTGAAAGGCATAATGACACCTTTTATATCGGCGGTGCCATGTCGCGTAGTTTTGGTGCTTAACTCAAACGGACTTTCCTGCTCGGGTTTGCTCGAGTCAAGTTTTTGTACAGATAAACTAAGAGTTTTCAATCCTGCTTCAAGTGGTGGTGAGTACACGCTGTCGGTAAAAAGCAGTGGACGTTTTGTTTTGAGTTCAAAGTTATCCAGCCGGAAGTTGAGATCTTGACCTTGCTTATTAGCTTCATCATTGGTTTTATCCGCCTTTGCAGCTGATTCTTCCCCTTTCTTCGCGCTATTATCTTTGGGGAGCCATTTGTCATGTTCAAAAGCGCCGTCCTTATTGATAGAGGCATGAGCACCCAATTCAGAAATAATGACGCTCGAGATATGCAGATCGTTGCCATCTTTAAAGCTTGTTGATTTCACATTGATGGCATCCAGTATGACAGTCTGGTCATCTTCTTTTTCACTGCGTTGCAATGCAGCAAGTTTGGTCAGTGTTACATTCTGAATGGCTGCGTTATTAATATCCTTTACATCGATATTATCAATGGCCAGTTTGTCGAACCTGGTTAGGCCTCGCTCTATTGTTCGATTACGCACCAGCAGGCTATCAAGTGTGAGCGAGCCTTTTGCCGAGACTTTTTCAGAATCAGATGCATCCACATTAAATTCGCCATTCCAGTTAACATCAGCCAGATTCAGGCAGTAGTATTGTTTGATGTCAGTCTTGTTAAGGCAAAAGTCGGATTTTGTGATCCTGATGTTACCGAGATTAAGTTTGAAGCTGCCAGTTTCTGTTTGCGCGCTTGATTGCTTTGCTTCAGTTGATTTTTTTGTATCTTCATTTGTCGAGTTGCTCGGTGGTAACCAGGATTCATATTCCCAGGTGTCTTTGCCTTTGACAAGATAAAGGCCGGGGCTGTCGAGGCTAATCTCGGCAAGCGTCAGATTTGAGAGGTTCTTGAGCGAAACGCCTGATAGCAACAGGTCGCTCAGGCGCACGATATCTTTATGTTTGGAATCTTCCCGCTGCAGGGCAGACAGCAGGTTTATGTTAACGCGCTCAATACTGATATCGTTGAGTCCATTGATGCGAACGTTATTCAGCCGGGTTTCATCAATAAAGAGCATGGATTTCGACTGGATTCGATCCGTGACACTGAAACCTGATAAAAGAAAGTCGCCTTCCGAGCTCACAGGCACGGGGTCCTTGTCGATAAGAGATTTATTGACTGCGTAACCAACGCTACCGCTCCACTTCAGGCCGGAGAGAGCTACACAGTAATCAAGTTGTTTCCGGGGTTCAGCATCGCTGTGTTTGGACAGGTGCTGTTCATAACAGGATTCAATATTCTGGAATGTGACCTCGTTGAGTTCGGCAGCCCACTGTATTGGGCCTTCATCCACGGGTTCCTCGGGTTGTTCTGTGGCGGGCGCGGCGCCAAGAGGTATCAAGATGCCGGCGACGACGATGGCATCGGTATATTGTTGCACATCAGCCTTGAAATTTTTTAGATCAATGCGATGAACGACCACAGTCTTTTTGGCAAGCGGACGCCACGACCAGTGGACCCCGATTTCATCGACATGAAATAGCTCGCCGCTTTCATTTTTGCCTACAGCGTTTATCAGGGAAAATTCTCCACCGATAATACGAAAGGAAACGTCTTCGATAGTGGCGTCAATGCCCTGGTTATTGAGCCAGGTGGTTGCGCTGTAGATAATCGTAGGCGCAAGCATTACCCGGGTAATTACGAGTAATAATAGAATGATTGCCAGCGTGAGCAGGATGCGGCCACGCCATGGATTGTCACGGTAAAGTGTTTTAGTGCGTGATATCAGCTTGTCAGTCTTTCCCATCATTGTTTCCTGATTTTGTCGGCAGACAGTAGCTGTAATATGCTGCTTCTGACGCCTTTGTCGAGCAGGGAGACAGCGTCTTCACCTACCGCGAGTGATTCGTCGCTGTATTCAATGGGCCCGTCATTATCGAAATTGATGTAATCGATATCCTTCAGCGTATCGATAAAATTGGTGATCAGGCGCTTGTCGAAAAAGTCAGGCGAGCTCAAATCATAAATCATCGAGACGCGCTGTGCCATAAGGTGGCTGAGTTCGATAAGTTCTGCCCTGGTGATTTTCCTGCTTCCGGTGTTGAACAGGATCGCAAAGGTCATGTAGTACACCTGCAATATCGGAGTAATCACTTTTGATAATAAATCCAGTTGTGCCGACTCAATGCTGCTTGTGCGTGGGCGACTGTAAACGCCTTTTTTGTCTTTATGTAACAGCTTTTTGCTGACCAGTATACCGAGTATATGCGCGGTAATTTCAGGGAGGTCTTCCTGACCCCAGGTAATGAATAACTGTCTGCGCAGGAATGGATATACAGGAGATATTTGCGCTAGTACCTGTTCATGAGTTTGTGTATTAGTGTTATTGAAACAGCAGGCTATGGCTGATGGCAGTGCCATCAGGTGTAGTATGTTATTTCTGTAGTAGGTCAGCAGTATTGTATGTTTTCTGTCTAGATAAATAATGTCCCCCATTTTGTGCTTGCGACGACGTACGCGCTTTAGGGACTCGGCACGCGATATCTGCTCCTGCCCCGACAGCTCGGTAACGTTGATGTTATCGGAGTAGTCGATGGCAAGGATAAGGGAGCGATACAGTTCGATCATGGAAGCCAACTGGTTCTCGTCCATATGTTGTTTGGGCGTGGTGAGCAGCACCGTTGAGATGAGATTGACTGCATTCACATGGGCTGCGCGATTAATGTTCAGCATGATTTCGTTTGCTGTTTCATTAACCACGTCTCTTACCCATTCTGGCCGATGCGCGTCATCATAACTCTGCAGTGGCCAGTTCGGATTTTGGCTATCAAGTATGCTGGTTAAAAATACGGGTGAGCCGAAACTGGTGTAAACCTTGCCATGCTTGCCCTTGATGCTGAAAATGGATTTTATGGATGAAAACAGGGATTCAGCTTTTTTGTCCTGGCCGCCAAGTTCAGCAAGGTAGGCCTTGCCTTCAATCATTTTTTCATAGCCAACATAGACGGGAATAAAAGCAACGGGCCGTTCGCGATACTTCAGAAAGCTGCGAATGGTCATGGCCAGCATGCCCGGCTTGGGGGTTAAAAGTCTGCCGGTACGACTACGCCCGCCTTCTATGAAATATTCAACCGGAATGCCTGTGGATATCTGTTTGGCCAGGTACTCGAACATCACGGTGGAGTACAGCTCGTTACCTTTGAAGCTGCGTCGTATAAAGAATGCACCACCACCTCGTAGAATCGGACCAATAATCGGCATATTCAGATTTTTACCGGCAGCAATATGCGGAATTGAAAGCCCTTCGTAATAGATCACATATGAAAGCAACAGGTAATCGACATGACTGCGGTGACAGGGGACATAAACCAGCTCATGTGTCAGAGCCAGGTGCCGTAATTGTGCAGCGTTGATCACTTCTATGCCTGAATAAAACTTGTTCCAGAAGGATGTGAGCCCCTTTTGCATCAGGCGAATGGTAATGCTGGTGCGGTCGGCAACGATCTCGTACAGGTATCTTCTCGCCTGCAAAGCGGCTTGATAGTGAGACTTGTTATCTTCGATGCTGCGTTTCTGGATGGCATCCTGTACATCAGGCAGGGTCAGTAATTCCCTGACAAGAGTGCGGCGATGTGAAGTATCAGGCCCAAGTGTCGCGGTTTTTACCTTGTGTAATCTGTCGGAGAGAACGCCCTGAATGTGGTCGATGTTGTCATCGTTTTCTTTATCAGCATCGACCAGGTCTCTAAAACAGATGACTTCAGAAAACTGTAACAGGGTGTCTCGCCCATGTATCAGTATCCTGAAGAACTGTCGGATACGACCTCCGATTTCCCATGAATGTGCAAACAATACGGTAAGTGTGCTTTGTTGCTTGGCCACCGGGCGGCCCCAGAAAATGGATACTGGCACCAGCTGAATATCAAGCTCCGGGTATTCCAGCATTGTTTCGAGCAGGCCGCGAATCATGCGCGAGCGTTTTGGCTCTTTCAACAGCCATGCCTTGAAAGGCTGTCGCGGGGCTATGGTATAGACTGAATGCCAGTTGCTAATTTGCTTCGGCGAAAGGCGCTTTAACGGCGAGACCAGGTTGAGCCGCGCACATTCCTGTTGCAAAACCAGCAAGCTGGTCCATGCGCGTGACTCAAGTACATAGATAACCGGTTTGTCCGGGTCGAGCGCCAGCTGCTCAACACTGGAAGGGACAACCTCAACCTTCACCCATATATAGAGCAGCTTTCTGCCGATATAGTTGAAAGGCCTGAGCCAGCTCATCTATGTGTTTACCTGTCAGGCAGCTGCCGGCGTATTTTCGAGTAGTGGTTTGAAAAAGCAAGATGCAAACTGGATTGCCTCATGGTCGATAGTCTTGTCTTTTTTAGTGTTCATGCTTGTCTCTTTTTATATCTTGAACCAGTACCCAGGGTTTAACCACGACTGCCCATACAGTCGCATCAGTTTCTATCCAGTACTTTGCCTGATCATCAGAGACAGGAGCAAGCTTGCCAGTACTCATCCAGGTTTTGACCTGTTCGCTGTTATCATTTGAGATCTGCAGGGCCACATCCACCAGGTCAAGCTCTG